>NZ_JAPJEE010000029.1:0-12680 GCF_030731885.1 Shewanella sp. ULN5 | reverse complement strand
TCTTTTAACACTTGATGGTTAACAAGTTTTTCTGATGTGCTAAATTTCTTAGATGACCATAAATCACTCATTTAAGGCTAATATTTTAGCCATATCGATAGAAATTGATGAGTTGATCACATCGATCGTAACCCTCGCCAAAGCCATGAAAACGAGTTATGTTCTTTGTTCAAGAAATGGGTGGCATTTTTGTGTGGTGTGCGGAAGCATCGTATTGCGTTGCTCACCACTTAAGCGGGCGTTGAGGCTGTAGAATTACTCATTTGGTCAAATTTTAGCTGATTTTAGGGGCTCAAATGCATTGCTTAGTGCGAGATAATCGCTTAGAAAGCGATACAGGAGGCCTAAGAAATGGCTAAATTTATAAAAATAGAAATTCTACAGGCTCGTTACATGCTTTAGGATAAATCGTGCGTAATTCGAAGGAAGTATGTTTAAAGTTCGATGCAATTCCTCATCCAATTAAAGAAGGTGAGAAACTTGGCATCGCCATTGAAACGATCGGTAAGCTTCCGATTAATGGATTGCGCCACAACCCAGAGAATGGAACTTGTGGCTGGTATATTTGGTGTGGTGAGGAAATGTCGCAAGAAGAAGACTTTTTCAAACCTCTTCATGTAAGTCATATCGGGGAATACCTGCCTGAGATAAAACCATATTTATCTTTGCCACCAGGTTTCCGCTTTTTAATAGCAGGTGAGTATGAGGATGTATGGCATGACTCTGCGCTCACCAGCATGTAACAAGCGCCTGCAATTTGACCTCCGGCCACTGTCGTAGCCTCCGGCAGTTGAGGCGGGCGTTATATTCCTAGAGCTTCATCAGCATGGAGAGTTATAAATGAGAGTATTTATTTTTAGTTTTGTTTTACTTTGTTCACAGCTTTCATTTGCATCAGATTTAATTTTAGCTGAGGAAATTAAGTTAAAGTCCGGTACACTTGGGGAAGAGAGAAACTTATTTATAAAACTCCCAAAGAAATATCACGTTGAAGATAATTCGTATCCAGTATTATACGTACTACACGGTCAATGGGATATGCTTTCAACCCTATCGACTATTGACCTATTAGAAGATCAAATTCCAAACTTTATAGTTGTGGGTATCGAAAGTAGAGGAAAAGAACTTACTCCTGAAAATGGAAAAACAACCCCATTTGCTCAATTTCTTGCGACAGAAGTCGTATCTTTTGTTAATGATAATTACCGAGTTGCACCTTATACAATTCTATCTGGGCATTCTAATTCAGGCCGTTTCGTCTTAGATTATTGGTTAAGTAATAATCCTGGTTTTTCTAAATACTTCGCTTTCAGTCCTTCTCTTGATGATAATTACATCTTAGATATGGTATCCAAATCAAAAATTGAGGATTTAAAAAAGAAAGCTCCTCTTACGATCACTATCGCAAATGAAGGTGAGCATATGCAAAACCCTTTTACTGAATTAACTCAGAAGTTAAGTAACTTATCTAAAAGCTCTTTTGAATTCCAAAAATTCCCAGAGCAATCTCATAGAACCACTAAACATTCTTCTATGCAATATGCTTTACAGTCAACATTTGCGGGCTGGGAACCAACCTACGAAGTAAAAACTTCAGGGTTAAACGGTTTAAAAAAACACTATACAGATTTATCTAAAAAGTTTGGGTTTAAGGTTTCTGTTCCAATCGAAACCTTGCAAAAGTTAACAGCTCATTATGCTATTTCTGAAAATGCGACTGAAGAACTTAACAAGCACATAGCTTTCACAATTAATCAATCTTCAGAAGGCATAGATGCACTGTTTGAAATATCTGACTATTTATCTAGCAATGGATATAAAGAAGCCGGTGAAAAAATTCTCAATGTAATATGTAATCAGGCTAAAAATAATCAAAGGTGTAGTGGTTAGAACGGAATATAATCGGGTAGCCGGAGGTATCTAGCCCCCAGCCCCACACCACATGCGGCTCCGCACAGTGTTCAAGAAATGGGTGGCATTTTTGTGCTTGTTCTATTTGAATAGATGTAAGAAAGAAGTCGTGAGTTTGGCTTGCAATCGAGGGCAAGGGTTACCAAGGAGAAGTTCACTTGTTAGTATTTTGAACAAAAAAAGAATACAGTGGACTAAAAGAAGACATGTAATTTTAAAATGGAGTTTAAGTTGCTAAAAATCAGATCATTAATCCTCGTGAGTGTGTTTATTGTTATTTCTACATTTCGCCCAGATGCTATTGCTGAGCCTAGCCAGTTTGACATTGATAGTATTTTTTCCGAATGGGAACAAGTTGACCAGCCAGGCGGCACTGTAGCAGTTATTAAAGAAGGTAAACTCATTTTCAGTAAAGGATATGGCTTAGCCAATATCGAGCACTCAGTCCCTAATACTCCAACCACCGTTTTTAGAATTGCATCTACCTCAAAACAATTCACAGCAGCGACTATTCTCCTATTAGTTCAGCAACAAAATTTGAATTTAAACGATTCGCTCTACTCTTTCTTTCCAGATTTTCCAGATTATGCAAAAGACATCACCATAAGACATTTGCTCCACCACTCTAGTGGGGTTAGAGATTATTTTAACCTAAAAGAGTTAAAAGGTTTTCGAACTGATGATTACTATGATGATGCAGAGGTCATGGGGTGGTTGACCGCTCAACCATCACTTAATTTCAATCCTGGGGAGGAGTTTTTATACAGTAATTCAGGTTATTGGTTACTTGCACAAATAGTGCAAAAGGTAACGGGAGTTTCAATGGCCTCATTCGCTGACAATGAAATCTTTAAGCCTCTGAAGATGCACAATACGCGGTTTCATAATAATCATAACCGTATTGTGAAAAATAAAGCCTATGGATACACCCCCTTCTCTGGACCTGAATTCGAAATTAACATGTCAACATTAGATCTTATTGGTGATGGCGGCATTTTAACTACTGTAGAAGATTTAAAAAAATGGGACGATGAGTTTTATCAACAAAAAGTATTTGATAAAAACTTTTGGGAAAAAATGACAACCGTTGGAACGCTCAATAACGGTGAGCAACTTGATTATGCTTCTGGGCTTCGTATAAGTGATTATAAAGGGCTTAAACAGATAGACCACGCAGGGTGGTTTGGCGGTTTTAAGTCGAATCTGATTAGATTTCCAGAGCAAAAATTTTCAGTCATTGTCCTAGCGAACAGAGAGGATGCTTATTCAACTGGTTTAGCACACCAAGTTGCTGATCTATATTTAAATCAGTTCTACAAAAAAGAAGTTGAAAGTGCGCCGCAGTTTATTGAACTTAACGCAGATCAGTTAAAGAATTTTTCTGGTCACTATTGGAGTGAAGATAGAAGTGATTCACGTCATGTGTATATTAAACAGGGAAAGTTAAAGCTATCACCAGCCCCCGAACGAGAATATGATTTAGCCCCTCTTTCCGAAAAGCAGTTCAAGCTAATGGGTGTGTCTGCTAACGTCATTATGACTTTTATGCCTAAAAGTAATCAAATGTCAGTCTCGGTAAATGGTCGGGATCCCTTTATATGTGATGAGTACACACCAGCCAATTACAACGGCGACCAATTAGCCCAATTTACGGGAGATTTTTACAGTGAAGCATTAATGGTCAATTACCACATTAAGATAATTGACGGTGAGCTACAGCTTCATATAGGTAACAGTCTGATATCTAAGCTTGATGCAGTGCAACAAGATATGCTGGTCAGTCGCAACCTTGGTGTCATCCATATAGAAAGAAACCCCGAAAGCGTAATTACTGGGTTCAAGATGTCCTCAAATCGAGTTAAACATGTCCAGTTTAAAAAAGTGTTGGCTGAATAGTCGAGCTCAATGCTTGCAATAGCAATAGCAATAGCAATAGCAATAGTAAAAGCGTCTAATAATCAATTGCTTATAGCGTGACTTAAAAGTGTTCTTTTACTTTCAGGAAGAAAGATTGCTAGTACTGAGTAGCCCTATAACCTAGGGTTACTTTTTAAGTAGTGATTTTAAATAGTCTAATTAATGTGGAGATAATCTCAATAGCTTCTTAAGTATTTCAGAACTTAGCCATACTTATCATCATCTGAACTTAAGACTTAAGACTTAAGACTTAAGACTTTAGTGCTTCAGTTCTAACAAGCTTTGGTTAAAGTACGTCTGAGGGGATCAACCTAACCCGTTTCTGTCCAAAAATAAGCTAACTTCTGTTTTATATAGCGCTTTCCCGCAGCCAACAATGAAGCTAAATCGAAGAAACAAAAATTCAGGTGCATATGAGCCAGCGAGTATCCAAAACAGGGCGAAGTTTCACTAAGTGAAACATTTTTGAGCGAGAGGCATGGATGCCGAACTGGCTGTTTAACATGGATGTTATTGTTTTGGTTAAGCCCACATGGATGTGCTGCAGCGTCTCGCTGGAACATCTGCACTTGAAGTCAATCTGACGCCTATGAAAATTTAACTGAGTTTTAAAATTTAGTCTGGTCAGGGCAAACTTTTATAAAAACAAATCTTTCAATACGCTTATTTTCCAAATAAACGTAACGTTTAAATCTTTAAACATCGAATTTATATCGCTTTGCCTTTGAGTAATTTTCGCATCCACATTCGATTTGGGTTAAGTAACGTTTGGGTGTCTAAGCCTACTGGTATCACCTCGCCACATAAGTTTGCTGCAAGACATTCGGCGACTAGAGGCGCTGAACTTAACCCCCGAGAACCAAACCCGCCTAATACAAAGAGTCCATCATGAACTGGCGCAGGAGTCGTTTGCCAATACCGCTGCCACAAACTGGGTTTATCATTACTGTTTAATTGGATTTGATAGCGCTGGTTTAATGTTTCCATGTCTGTCGCAAAACCCATAACAGGAAAATGATCACGACTGACCATTCTCACGCCCACTCTGGCATCATTATTACGGGTATCAATGTCATTTGGCCAACTGACATCAGCAAAGCTTTGACGCATTTTTTGACCGTTTTCATGTTGTTCTATCGGGCAAAACGTTAGATTCTCGGGATTTTTAACATAACTAGCTCCCACACAATGAAGGTGTTCGTGGGCTGGTGTGAGGTAACCATTGGCACAAATAACGGTTTTGAGCTGTGCTAATTGACCTTGAGAGGGCACATGACTCACTTGCCCTCTAAATCCACTTAATGGGATTTGGGCTGTTTGGCTAAACTGGGTTAAGGTTTCACCATTAGCCAGTACTAATTGTTTGTGCTGGCCGATAGGGCTGGTATTTGATTCTGTATATAACACCCAGCCATTGTCAGAATGGGTGATGTTGTCAATTTTACAATGAAATTTAATGGTGATGTTACTTAGGGTTGACGCTAGCTCAAGTGATGCCTTGGCAAACTCATGAGGGCAGATCCAGCCACCTAATGGATAGAATAAGCCGTCTTGGTTAATTTCAACCCCAGCAATATGACTGGCCTGCCATGCCGATACGGGCAGGGCGATGTCACTTGGCCATGCCTGACCCTCGATGATTTTAGCAAGCCTTGCTGTGGTTCGCTCATCAAAGCCTGTGTGTAACACCCCACAGAAGTCATGACTTGGTGTAAACCCTTGGCGAATGAGGCGTTGAACGCGTTGGCGGCTATACAAAAAAGCCTGCTGATAAAATCGGCTGAGAGCATTATTTTCTGGGGTTAATAATGGATAAATGGCTCCTTGGCGGTTTCCTGAAGCCCCCTGTGCCAGCATGTTATCTTGACAATAAAGTACAACATTTCTGCCTCTTTCAGCTAGCGATAGGGCAAGTGATGCACTGGCAATCCCACCGCCGATAATACCAATGGTGTCAGCAATGAGTGGTGGGGTTAATGAGCCTTGATAAGCAAAATTAGCTTGCTGTTGATTTCTAAGCGCCTGGCGCTCCTGGCATGCTATGACATCAACCCCATTCGAATGAGTCTGGTGTTGATCTAATAACTGAAATCCACAGTGTTTGATGATAGCTTTTAACTCGTTAGCTAAAGGCTCTATCGCGTGTTGGTCAATATCATAAATACTCAACGCAGCATTATCATAGCTAAGCCTACCCAGTTGCCATATTGCTGCAGATGAGTAAAAGTGATCCCTGACTGTCGGCAGCAACGTACTACTGGCGACAAACCAATGTTGAACAGTTTGACGATGGTTCGCGATGGCGTTTAACTGTTCAATCGGCGAGCCAAAATAGCAGTCAATGGTAACGTTGCTTAGTAGGTTTAGCCGCTGGCAACCTTCTATTGGCGCAATCGCAATGTCTTTAATCAACGGGGTTAACGTTTGTGTTAGCGTGGTCACAAAATGGGTAAATTCCATTTGTTGTGCCTGAATGTGTCCCGTTAATAAACTGATGTGTAATCGTGGCGAGGGTAATGTTGAGCCACTTTGAGTCACTTGAGTAAATGCATCGATTAAATCATGTAGGTTTTCAGGTTGCATTAATCCAATGTGGCCAATATGGACTAAGTCATGGGTTGCCGCCTCTTCTCCTGTCAGAATAAGCTGCTGGAGGTATTGTTTATAATGATTTACGATGAATAAATTAGTGCTTTTACTCAAAAAATTTTACTCAAACAGGAATAATTGGCATTATTTTACCTGTGTTTATGGAAAGCTGACCACTTAAAAGCACTAAAACAGATATTATTGCCGCAATTAAGTGCCGACATCTACCAAATGGATATCAAATAATGAAAAGAGTCGTGATCACCGGTCTAGGTGTAGTTTCAAGTATCGGTAACAACAAGCAAGAAGTTCTAGATTCACTTAAAGCTGGCCGTAGTGGTATTACCCATTCGGATCAGTTTGAAGAAATGCAGTTACGTAGCCACGTTTGGGGTGATATCAAAATCAACCCAGCAGATCACATTGACCGTAAAGCGTTACGCTTCATGGGTGATGCGGCGGCTTATGCTTATATCGCCATGCAAGAAGCGATAACCGATGCTAACTTAACCGAAGAGCAGTACTCAGATTTTCGTGTTGGTTTGGTAGTGGGCACTGGTGGTGCGTCATCTTCTAATCAGGTACAAGCTGCTGATACGTTACGTGAAAAAGGCGTAAAGCGTGTTGGTCCTTACATTGTGCCACGTATTATGGCCAGTACAGCCAGTGCTTGTTTAGCAACGCCGTTTAAAATTAAAGGTGTTAACTACTCAATTAGTTCTGCATGTGCTACATCAGCACATTGTATCGGACATGCTGTTGAGCTTATTCAAATGGGTAAGCAAGATATGGTATTTGCCGGTGGCGCTGAAGAGGTTGATTGGACACTCACCATGGGCTTTGATGCGATGGGCGCGTTATCAACTAAGTACAATGATAATCCGACTAAAGCGTCTCGTACCTATGATGCTGACCGTGATGGCTTTGTTATCTCTGGCGGCGGCGGAATAGTTGTTGTTGAAGAGTTAGAACACGCTTTAGCGCGTGGGGCAAAGATTTATGCTGAAGTAGTCGGCTATGGCGCATCTTCTGATGGTTATGACATGGTAGCGCCATCGGGTGAAGGTGCTGTTCGTTGTATGCAAATGGCGTTAGCCGATGTTGATACTCCAATTGACTACGTTAACTCACACGGCACCTCAACACCTGTTGGTGACGTGCGTGAATTAGAAGCTTTGCGTGCAGTGTTTAAAGACAATATTCCGCCTGTAGCGTCAACTAAGTCGCTTACAGGACATGCTCTAGGCGCCGCCGGTGTTCATGAAGCGATTTATAGTATGTTAATGATGGAAAATAGTTTTATTGCGCCAAGCATCAACATTGACAACCTTGATGAACAAGCTAAAGATATTCCTGTTGTGCGTGAGCTACGTCAAACAGAGCTAACCACCATTATGAGCAATAGCTTTGGTTTTGGTGGTACAAACGCAACATTAATTCTTCGTAAATATAAGTAATTATTGATTTAGTTTGTTGCTGAAGACCCAATAAAAAACCAGTCTAACGACTGGTTTTTTATTGGGATTAATTTAACAAAATAACTTTCAAATCTATTTTGTAAGCATGATGACTATTGCATCATAGGCCCAAAGCCTAAGCTCCATAAAATAATACTAGAAGCCATTAAGGCAACTAACAGGACTAAACCTGCCGTGACTACTGAGCTAGCATAAATGAAGCCTTTTTCTTCAGGAATATTCATGATGATAGGTACGCCAGCATAAAGTAAATACACTGAGTAAGCTAAGCCGACTAAACCTACGACCATGATAAACCACAAGACTGGATACAGCGTCGCAAACCCCACCATGAATAATGGTGTTGCTGTATATGCAGCTAATTCTACGGCTTGAGTATATGTTGGGCTAGCATCAAAGGTTTTACCCATCCAATAAGCCAGATAAGCTAATGCCATCACGCCAGCAATTAAACCGAAGTACATGCCAACTGACATAAACATTGCACTTTCACTGGTTAAAAATAACGGTTCGCCAGCGCCTGGATTCCAGCCGATGTGCGCTGTTGCAAAATATGAACAAATAGCAGGTATGAGGGCAATTAGCAGTACATGACTTAAGCTACTTTTTAATGCCTCATGGTTTTTTTCAATCGTTTGCCACTCTTGTTTAGGATGAGTGTATAGCCCCATTAAGTGATTTAGTATCATTATTGTTATCCTTGTTCAGCACATTACTACAAGTTCGCCAAACTACAGACGAACTGACTACAGCTCTTTACAATCGCCTTAATCAGTCCAACACATACTTAGCGCTACAAAATTGAGTAGTAAACTTGCTAAGTAATGACCTCATTCCCAATTTGAAGTCTATCCACTTAAGGTGATTGATGCGCTTGTTAATGTTTGGTTAAATTTAACTGCGCCTAGACTATTTATTGAACATAAAAAGCGTTTCGTCAAGCGGTATTATGTTTTTGTCTTCAGAAAAAACCACCTGCTAGGTATTATGTCAGCTTAGATTGAAAAGGATAATCTCACTCATGCAGCAATTACTTGCCCCCATAAATGCGTTTTTAGGTTGTGAAACTCCCGAGTCATGGATACAGGCAGCTAAAAAGCCTGAACAATTAAACGTGTTGCTAATTGATCATTGCAATTGCGAATTAAAAGCCGCGCAAACAGCAATGATGATGATCCGTAAATATGCGATTGATAAAAGTAGTGCTGATATTTTAAAAGCGTGGGCCAAGCCTTATGAAGATTTTGTGTATAGTCAAACCCGAGATGCGCAGGCATTTTTAAATCGTGATGTTAAGAAAAACGATATCACTAATGATCTGGTGGCAAGTCATCATTTAGCCATTAGTGTGGATTTACTGAGCAAAATGGTACGACTGATTAAAGAAGAGTTTCATCATTTTGAACAAGTTTTGCAGATAATGACAGATAGAGGTATCGCCTATACCAATATGCGTGCAGGGCAGTATGCCAGACAATTGATAGGGCATGTTCGTACCCATGAACCCTTAACCATCATTGATAAGCTAATTGTTGGGGCATTTATTGAAGCCCGATCATGTGAACGATTTGCCAAGTTGGCACCGCATTTAGACCCTGAGTTAACCAAGTTTTATACGTCTTTATTACGTTCAGAAGCACGCCACTATCAAGATTACCTCTCTTTGGCTGAAGCGGTGGCTGGTGGCGATATCAGTGAACGTATCGATTTTTTTAGAACAAAAGAAGCTGAGTTAATCCTTGCTGAAGATAATGATTTTCGATTTCACAGTGGTATGCCTACTGTGGAGGTATTACTGCATAAAACCACGAAGTGATCTTTAGCTGGATGTGATGACAAGGATTAGCGTTTTGATGTGAGCAACCCTAATCTATTAAGCGAGAGCGAGGGTTAGTATGGATGGGTAATGTTGGCAAATTTAAGCCATCTTGCTTGGCGAGACGTCAAAGGGCAATTGCAGCAAATGACAACCATCAGGGTTTACCATTAGCACGCTACCTTGTGTATACCAATCACCGACGACCACTCTTTGTCGCCCATTAGGTAATGGATGAATAGCTGGACGATGAGTGTGTCCGTGGATCATTAACGAACAACCCGTTTGTGCCAAAAGATTATCTACAGCACCAGGTTCGACGTCCATAATCTGATATTGCTTTTGTTTATTACCAAGCTGGCTTTTTTGCCTGATTTTAGCGGCAATGTTTAAGCGAGTTTGCTTAGGCAGATGGCAGTATATCCAGCGAATAACAGGGATACTTCTAAAGCGTCTAAATCGTTGGTAAGCAATATCTAAAGTACACAAGCTGTCGCCGTGGAGTACTACGGTGGCTTTTCCATATAATTGGGTGATGAAAATATCAGGTAATAAAGTCATACCCGCTTGATTGCAATATGATTTCCCTAACATGAAATCACGATTGCCCTGTGTAAAAAATACGGGTATCTGCTTAGCTACACAGGCTAATGCATTGGCAATTTCTTGGGTAAAAGGCTCTGCAATATCATCACCCATCCAGACTTCAAACAAGTCGCCAATAATGTAAAGGGCTTCTACATTATGTAAACCTTGCTGTAAAAACTGCAAGAATGCTTGGGTGATGTCGGGGCGATCGGCACTTAAGTGCAAATCACCCACAAAAGCAGTCTGCATTACTTAACAGATACACTTTGAATGATAATGGCTTCTAATGGCACATCTTGATGCATGCCACGATTGCCGGTAGCAACGCCTTTGATTTTTTCTACAACATCCATACCTTCTACCACTTCACCAAATACACAGTAACCCCAACCTTGGCTGGTTTCTGATTTGAAATCTAAAAAGGTATTATCGTTTACGTTAATGAAAAACTGCGCGGTTGCTGAATGCGGATCAGAAGTACGTGCCATAGCAACAGTACCTTTGCGGTTAGATAAACCGTTGTTTGCTTCATTTTTGATCGCTTCATTGCAACGCTTTTGACCCATATCTTCAGTAAAACCACCGCCTTGAAGCATGAAACCATCAATCACACGGTGAAAAATAGTGCCATCAAAAAAGCCATCTTCAACATACTTCATAAAGTTAGCTGCTGTGATAGGCGCTTTTTCAGCATCTAATTGCAAAGTAATGTCGCCCAAGTTGGTATGTAAAGTAATCATGTTTTCTCACCTAGATAAAATAATTTGCGCGATTCTAACTTATCTTGATTGACTCATAAAGTGCAGTGTTCAAAACCGTGTGCAACATGATAGACTCAGTGCAAACAATATTCCCACTAAACTGGTATACAAGAGAACTTCGATGTTAAAGATCTACAACAGTATAAGCCGTGAAAAACAAGAGTTTAAACCGATTAACCCAGGTAAAATTGGGATGTATGTGTGTGGCGTAACCATTTATGATTTATGCCATATCGGTCATGGCCGTACTTTCGTATCTTTTGACATGATAGTGCGCTATCTACGTTACATTGGTTATGAAGTTAATTTTCAACGTAATATTACCGACGTTGACGACAAAATTATTAAACGTGCCAACGAAAATAACGAGTCTTGCGATGCGTTAACAGAGCGTTTAACCGCTGAAATGCACAAAGATTTTGATGCGCTGAATATGGTTCGCCCTGACTTTGAACCTAAAGCAACCCTGCATATGCCAGAGATTATTGATATGGTGCAGCGTTTATTAGATCGAGGTCATGCCTACGTTGCCCCTGATGGTGATGTACTTTTTAGCGTGGCTTCATATAAAGATTACGGCCGTTTATCAGGACAAAACTTAGATCAACTTCAAGCCGGTGCCCGTGTTGAGGTGGATCAAGGCAAACAAAATCCTATGGATTTTGTGTTATGGAAAATGTCTAAACCAGGTGAGCCTACTTGGGAGTCACCTTGGGGTCCTGGCCGTCCTGGCTGGCACATTGAATGTTCTGCAATGAACAGCAAGCATTTAGGAATTCATTTTGACATTCATGGTGGTGGCAGCGATTTACAATTCCCGCACCATGAAAACGAAATTGCTCAGTCTTGTTGTGCCCATGACACGCCTTATGTGAACTATTGGATGCATTCGGGCATGGTGATGGTTGACCGTGAAAAGATGTCTAAGTCTTTAGGTAACTTTTTCACTATTCGTGATGTTCTGGAGCATTATGATCCAGAAACCGTGCGTTATTTCTTGTTGTCAGGCCATTATCGTAGTCAGCTAAATTATTCTGAAGATAATTTAAAACAAGCTCGTGCGGCATTAGAGCGTTTATATACCGCGCTAAAGGATTTAGACTTAACCGTTGAGGCTGCACCAGCCAACGAGTATATCGCTAAATTTAAAACGGCTATGGATGATGACTTCAATACTCCTGAAGCATACTCTGTACTATTTGACATGGTGCGTGAAATCAATCGTCTTAAGTTAACAGATATGGCGGCAGCGTCTGCACTAGGTGTTAGCTTGCAGCAACTGACATCTGTATTAGGTATCGTTAGTCAAACACCAGAGGCTTTCTTCAAAGGTGAGGGGAGCGATGATGAAGTGGCTGAAATTGAAGCTTTGATTGTTGAACGTAACCGCGCCCGTATAGAGAAAGATTGGCCAGCAGCGGACGTTGCACGCGATCGTTTAAACGAACTCGGCGTTGTGTTAGAAGATGGCCCAACAGGTACTACGTGGCGTAAAAAGTAATATTGACGTCGTCGTTCAATTCAAAAGCCTGCTCATTTAAGCTAATGCTATTCGGATAAGCATTACTGTTTATATTTAAGTGGATAGCGGCTAGGTATATAGAGCACTGATCGTGGATA
>NZ_JAPJEE010000028.1:0-26310 GCF_030731885.1 Shewanella sp. ULN5 | reverse complement strand
CGAGTGCAGCACTTGGCTGTGCAGCAACGGTAACCGGTTGTAAAACCAGTTCAGATGAGCCAAATAAAGTCCCGCCAGTTGCACCTGTAGATGAGGTGATGGATTGGAACTTCTGTACAGGTAACTGTGCATCAATGTGTCCACTTAAAGTTTATTCAAAAGATGGCATCATGACTCGGGTTGAAACCGAAAATGATGACGACGTGATTGATGGTGAGAATGGCCAAGTGCAGTCGCGCGCTTGTCCTCGGGGCCGCGCTGCCCGTCAGCGTGTTTATGCGCCTGAACGCTTGAAATATCCGATGAAACGAATTGGTAAGCGTGGTGGTGGCCAATGGCAAAGGATCAGTTGGGACGAAGCGCTTACTACCCTTGCTGAGAAAATTCAATACACTATCAATGAGTATGGCAATGAAGCGATTCATTTCACCCAAGCAACTGGGGGTGGGTTTATTTCTGCCGGCAATGATGGCAAAGGGGGTTTTGCCTATCCGCTACCGCACTCAATGAGACTGTTCCATCTTCTTGGCGGTTTTACGGCAACTCAGGGTGGATACAGTGCGGCACAGCTCAGATGGGCGGGCCTTGCAACTGACGGTGTGATGCGCGGTAGTTCGTATGACCAAATGGCAAAAAGTGACTTTATTTTAGCCTTTAGTAGCAACCCCCGTGAATGTCAAATGGCGGGTGGCGGCAACAGTTACGCTTGGACTCGTTACACCGCAGGCAAAGAGCTGTGGATTGTGGACCCTAAGTATACCGATAGTGCTTTGGGGATCGAAACCGAGTGGCTGCCGATCCGCCCAGGCACAGATACCGCCATGATTGAAGCCGTGATTCATGAGTTAGATGAAAATGGCTGGATTGATGAAGACTTTGTTCGTGAGCATTGTATGGGTTGGACACAAGATACTATGCTTGACGAGATACAAGATGAAGAACCTTATAGGGATTATATCAGGGGTCTTAACGACGGCATTCCTAAAACGCCAGCGCGCGCAGCCAAAATTACAGGCATTCCAGAAGAGACCATTAAACGATTAGCAAGAAAGCTGCATGAAGCACAGCGACCATTCATCCTGCAAGGTCTTGGACTTAATCGTTCAAAAGTCGGTGAGCAGGCTGTACGTGCGGTGATGATTTTGCCTTGGTTAATTGGCAAAATTGGCAAAGAGGGTACCAGTAATGGTGGTTTTTGTGGTGTATATAGACCGGACGCAGTGCCAGTCGCCACCAGCCCTAACTTTTTATTGGAAAACAAAGTTAAACAGATGGTCCAAAGTTCAAACATTGCATTAGCGGTTGATTTGGGTACTGAGTTTAATGGCAAAGAGCATGGCTTGTTCGAGCAATTGGAAAAGCAAGCCTTTATGACGGGCAACCGTACCCCAGATAAAAGCTTAGCAATGCCGATTAAGTTCATTTGGAGTGCTTGTGGTAATAGTTTGGTTAACCAAACCCAAGGTGCTGAATATAGCGAGAGGGTTTATAGCGATGAATCCAAGTGTGAATTTATTGCCGCTTTTGATATTTTCCATACTCCGACGACACGCTGGTGTGATCTTATCCTGCCAGCCCAAATGGATGTTGAGCAGAATGATGTTGGTTTTGCCCAAACTGAAAATACCATCACGCCTATGTCGGCAACGTCTTCAATAACACCAGCGTTTGAGGCTAAAACCGCATGGGACATGCACTGCGAGTTGGCTAAAAAATTGGGCATATGGGATGAATATACCGAAGGTAAAACGGACGAGGAGTGGAAGAGGCAACTATGGGAAGAAAGATATTCTCATCATGATGACGGCTCTGGAGAATTCCCGCATTACGATGAGATTCTAGAAATTAAACATAAGCGTTTTTATCGTCCAGGAACCAAACTCGTCCACAAAGATTTATTGCCAGGGACAAAATTTAATACCCCAAGTGGCAAGGTTGAAATCTATTCGATGACCTTACGTGAGATGGCACTGGCGACAACCCAGCCTGATCCCAAGGATAAAATGCCTGCGACACCGCAGTATTTCACGCCTCATGAGGGTTATGAAGATGAAGACACCCGACATGACTATCCATTTCAGTTTGTGACGTCTCACGACAAGCGTCGTACGCACTCGCTGAATCATAACAACATCTGGTTGGCTGAAGCGATGCAATCTGCAGTTTGGATGAACCCGCTCGATGCCCAAAAATTAGGGTTGTCAGATGAACAAATTGTCATTGTTGAATCAATGAGTGGCAAGATTGCCGCTCGACTAAAAGTAACCCCTAGAATTTTACCGGGTGTACTGCAGAAAGCACAGGGTTCATGGCGACAGTTGAACGATAACGGGATTGATATTGGCGGGTGTGTAAACACCTTGCTTGGTCCGTTTTATTCGCCATTTGTGAAATCAATGTGCTCACACACATGTCGTGTGAAAATTTCTGCAGCGCCAGCCAGCATTGTGCTGGATAAGTACCAAGACTGATTTATAAGGGGAGATTTATCAAATGAATAGTACAAAACAATATGGTTTTTACGTTGATACTTCAACGTGCAGTGGCTGCAAAACGTGCATGATCGCTTGTAAAGACAGAAATGATATGGATCTAGGCATTCTCTGGCGTCGCGTGTACGAGTATGCGGGGGGCGGGTTCGTCGAAAATGGTGATGACACTTATACGCAAAATGTTTATGCGTATAACGTTTCGGTTGGTTGTAATCATTGCTCTGAACCTGTGTGTGTTAAGGCGTGTCCTACTGGTGCTATGCATAAGCGTCGCAGTGACGGATTTGTTCTGGTTGAACAGAGCATGTGTATTGGTTGTGAGAGCTGTGCACGGGCTTGCCCATATGATGCACCACAATTGGATGCAGCTAGAAAAGTGATGACCAAATGTGATGGTTGTTATGACAGAGTTGAAAAAGGACTTAAACCTATTTGTGTTGATTCATGTACCCATAGGGCACTGGAGTTTGGCTTAATTGAGGACTTGAGAGCCAAGTATGGCGACAATGCCGATGTTAAACCGCTGCCTGATTCCGGCATTACCTCGCCTAACTGGGTCGTTAAAGCACATAAAAATGAAAACCAAGGCGCTAGAATTATTAATGTTCGCGAGATCTAATTAAGCGTGATATGTGGAAATAGGCGTCAGCTTAATTGGCGCTATTTCTATGTAGCCCTCTGTGTATCAGTTGATGGTAAGTCAATCGATGCATCAGAGGGTTTTATTGGGTAATTGAAGTAAACAACAATTATTGTTGTCAATGAAAGTGTCATTGCTGCCGGAAGTGCTGAGCAAAATGATGCTTATTGAATAGGTGGAAATGGTCACATGGTTACAAAAACAGATTATCAACTTGCAGCCGCAGTATGCCGTATCTTGAATCGTATTTATTATGAAGCACCAACAGAAAGCATTCTTAGCGAATTAACTCAGCAAGATATTCTAGACTGTTGGCCGACATTTAATCGCTCAAATGAAGCGCCGATAGAACAGTTAAAAGACAGCTTAAAGCACGAAAGTCTACAGGACGTGAGTGTCGACTATCATCGTCTTTTCGTCGGCCCCGGAGAGCTAGAGGCTTACCCTTGGGGATCGGTTTATACCGAAAAAGGCAACTATTTGTTTGGCGAAACCTCGTTGGCTTTTAAGGCGTTTTGCCAACAAAACCAGATCGAATTTACCCTAGAGTCAAATCAGCCGGTTGATCATATTGGTTTGATATTGGGTGCGCTCGGCGTTCTGTTTGACAATGCTGCGGAGCATGGAAACAGTCTGCCTATAGAAACACTACTAAAGGAACACTTACTGCCTTGGAGTGGTAATTTCCTCTCTGCCATCGAGGCAAAAGCACAAACAGATTACTACAGAAGCTTTGGGCGACTGACTGCCATCTTGCTTGATGACTGGCGTGAACTCTTATCAATCGAACCCGTTGAACGAAAACTCTACATGTAACCTCAACTGCGGATGATAAAGGCAGAACAAACAGCTCTTTGCAGCGCTAATAGTGTTGAATTTACTTACAATAGGCCAGCTATTAACGCGTAAATTAGCCTTGTTATCAGCACAAGGTTAAAGTTTGACTGTAAGGATTTGCAGCTAGGTTGATTATTCGGTTGGTGCCTAGGCATGTATAGGCAAAGAGGTAGAGGACTAAAATGAGTTTATTTCGATCCATCGGGCGACAATGGGATAAATCAGCATTTGCCGATAAAATAGCTAAAAAGCTTCAATCCCATCGTGAAATTTGTGCTTTGTTTGTCGGGGCAACGTCTATCGAAACCGTTGCTAATTTAGTCTCAGCCTTTACTTATGATGAAGCCCAAAAGCCATTAGAACAAAATCTTAATGATGCCATGATGCTGCAGTTATTATTCGATAGCTTTCGGCAGCTTATCGGCAAGCAAATTGATTTGGGAGAGCTTTCTCAAGCAGAACATTTGATTGTCCAAGCAACAAAGGTATACGCTGATATTGTTGAGTTAGAGGAAGATTCTGAAGCATTGACAAGGGTTGTGGAGCAAGTCCGCAGCTTGAGTAAGCAACTGGAGGCTTTACAGAAATATCAGCGAAACCAGCATCGAAGTATGGTGGTAAATAGATATTAGATTTAGTATTACTCGTATTTACTTATCGCAGAAAAAATATCATTTGTGTGCTTACAAAATCAGCAGGATTAAGTGAGGACAACAAGTCATCAATTAAAATAGCGGATAAATTTGATGGTACTGATTTGGCCTGTGGATCCTTAAATAGATATAAACGCCCCACTTCAACAACATCAACTAACTGGTATCCAAAGCGAGCTAAAACCTGATCAATAACTTTACCATCAAGGCTCATTGCGATTGCCTTTAACCAGAATCGCATTTAACCATTTTTCATCTTGCCGATCAGGTCTTGCATCAGCGGTTATCCATGTTTTAACCATATGCAAACGGGTATGTTTAATAAACATAGTCAGTCTGGATTCATCTGCGTTGGTAAAGTAACGCCCTCCTCGCTCAACATCATCATTGCCATATTTAAAGGAACAATAAAGATAACCACCGTCTTTTAAGTTTTTAGACAAGTTTGTAAATGCAGCAGGCAATGCGTTACTGGCAACGTGCAATAATGAAGCACAAGCCCAAATGCCATCGGCTAACTTTTCTGTTCTGAAGTGCTCAAACGTATTAAGTTCAACATCTAGACCCGTTAACGCTGAAGCCTTCTCCACCAAACGCTCACTGGCATCAAAAGCACTGACTGCAAACCCTTGCTGTAGAAAATACAAACTATCTCTACCACTGCCACACCCAGCATCAATAATATGCCCTGAGGGGGCTAATAAAGGTAAAAACAAGTCATACAAAGGTGACAAATCGACTGCGACGGTATCGTTATAAAATGATTCCGCATTGACGTTATAAAAGCTAGTTTTCATAAGGTTGGATTAAATAAGCAATATCTACAGATTATCATAAACAATAATGTTGGGTGGAGCATTTAATTACTGGCGAGCCTATTTGTTGATGACACATAGTATTAAAAAATCGAAGTCAAATCATAACCTTCATAGCGGTATTGGTTTGCTCATAAAAGCAAGATCAGCAATGGTAGAAAGTGTTTTGTTAAAGAGTAAATACGTGGCAACATGAGCAGTCACCCAGTTGGGTGCCTCTTTGCTTGACCATATCATCACCACTCTGATTGGATTAGAATTATGGTCAAAGTCAAAATTACTATCAGTGAAATGGAGATGACGAATATGTTCGATAAAGACGCATTCAGCCTCGCACATCTGTGCGACAAAGGCCTATCCCTTTATCCGGAGCGAATCGCCCTCATCCAGGAGGAGCGGTCGATTACCTATGCTGAGCTAGAGGAGCGAATAAATCGGGTTGCCAATGGACTGATCTCGCTCGGTGTTAAGCCCTTTGAACGCGTCCTCGTCATCTTCGAAAACGACATTCGCTTCCCCGAAGTTATGCTCGGCATCATCAGAGCTGGCGCCGTAGCAACTCCTCTCAACTTCAAGCTCAAGCCGCAACAACATACAGATCTGGCCCAAGACTGTGAGAGCCGCATCGTATTAGGCAGTGCTGGGAAAACCGAATCGGTCCTCGCTTGCCTGTCCGATGGAGGCGCCGAAGTTGGTATTGTTGTCGATGCAGAACACGGGCCACTTCTAAGCTATGAGGATTGGTTAGCTTCATCTTCACCCGAACGCTGCGATCATGGTTCGGCTGGCAATGACCTCTGCATACAGGCATACACCTCAGGCTCGACCGGACGCCCTAAGGGGGTTCTTCTTACGCACCATGGACTAATACGTACCGCTCAGCTTCTAGTAGAATCCAACCGAATCAATCAGGATTCACGGGTCTTGCTGTCAACACCGCTATTCCATATGAACGCTACTGCTGCGGGAATACTCCCGTGCCTGAGCCAGGGAGGCTCGGTAGTCATTCTCAAACAGTTCGACGCGGATCGCGTGATTGATGAAATCGATATACACCGCTGCACATACACCACCGGTGTACCGGCCTCGTACGAGCTTATTCTGGCTGCTGCACGACAAAAACCACATGCGGATGTCTCTAGCCTCGAGTTCATCAACGTGGGGTCTGCTCCTATGACTCGCACGCTTCTTGACGAACTGGTGCAAACTTTACCTAATGTTGATGTGATCGAAGGGTACGGTTTAACGGAGTGTCCCATCATCACCCTCAATCCACGTGGGCAAAACAAACTGGGCACGATCGGTCGCGCGCTTCCGGGCTTCGAGTGTAAGGTCATCGGCACCGATGGCAACACAGTACCACAGGGAGAGGAGGGAGAACTTATCGTGCGCAGCGAATGCAACGCGCTCGGCTATCACAACCGCCCAGATGCTCAGGCAGAACGCTTCCGCGATGGTTGGGTGTATACCGGAGATATCGTGTCATGCGCCCCCGACGGCTGGTTTACCTTTAAGGGGCGTATCGACGACCAGATGAATGTAGGGGGAGAGAATGTCTTTCCGGCCGAAGTCGAGAACATTCTCGCCACTCATCCTGAAGTACGCGATGTCAGTGTTGTGCCGGTTCCCCACGAAGTGAAAGGTCAGGTTCCGGTGGCTTTTGTGGTGCGCAACGTCGGGGCAACCCTCAGCGAGAAGGAGCTCATTGATTACTACATCGCACACGGTGCTGCATATTCCCATCCGCGCCATATCTACTTCATCGATGAGATGCCGCTCTTGGCTACCGGTAAAACCGACCTGCAAGCGCTTACAAAGCAGGCTCGCGAGGCAGTTTAAGAAATAGGCCCTCTAACTTGTCATAATGAGTGCTTACCGGGTTTGATGTCTCAGGATTGTGAGTGCCTCTCATTTTTTAATGAGAGGCAATCAAAATGTAACGAAGCTTTGCTTAATCATTTAAAACACAGGCTTGTCGAGCCATTATTGCATACCGTTTTATGAATAAGATGTTTGAAAAAAGCTAACAGCAACCCACAAAAGTAAAGCAATAAAAAACCCATTCATTTAATAACGAATGGGTTTTATATTATGTAGACTCGTTAACATTCAAAATGTATTTATCTGGCGTTAACTCGGAAACTCAAGCCTCATAGCTGAATCTCGTCGCCCCTTGCTTCGTAGGGAGCTCGTTTATTTTGGAAAAATACAGCCAACGAATTTTGACGTGTCTAACGGATCTTTAAAGTCAGGTGTACGCTTATTGATGAAAGCGTCGGCACCTTCGTGGAGATCATTGGTGCGAGATAGCACATCTATCACACCAAGCAATTTCGCAATCGCCTGCTCTTCAGGCAAGTACATGCCATAGCGCAACGCTTGCTTACAGGCACACATGGCCTGCTTCGGACCTTTTGCAAGCTTGGCAGCAAATTCGTGCGCGTGCGCCAGCACTTCGCCCTTGGGCGCAATGCGGTTGGCATAGCCCCACGCGAGTACTTGCTGTGCATCGACCATATCGCCCAGTAGCATCAACTCACTGACGCGACCAATACCGATACGGCGTGTGATACGTACTGTGCCACCACTGCCAGGTAAGGCGCCAAGTTTAATTTCAGGCAGGCCAAATCTTGCGTTTTCGCCAACCACGATGATGTCGGCGCCAGCTGCGAGCTCCATACCACCGCCTAGCGCAAAGCCTTCAATAGCCGCCACTGTGGGTTTCGGGAAATTGGCGAATTTAGTGAATGTTTCGTTCTCAGGCGCAAGCTTGCGAGAAACGACTGCGCCGTCTGCCAACAGTCCAGGAAATTCTTGGATATCTGAGCCAGTGCCGAAAGAGCGGTCACCGTCGCCTGTGAGTACAAGCACCGCGACTTCTGGGTCAGCTTCCAGGTTAGTCAGGACCTCGTCCAACTCGCGTCTCATATCCAGTGTCATGACGTTCATCGGTGGGTTAACCAGGAACACGGTTGCTACGTTGTTAGCGATCTCTACGCGTAGTTTTTGGTATGTCATATCTTTTCCTTTAATTGCTGTGATTGCAATGCTTCCAGAGCCTACTGACTCCCACGCCCGTTAGTTTTTTACTAACCTTGGTATTTCCGTCTGTTGGTAAGCTTGTGATGCCAGTATTCATCAACAAACGGATGGGTTAACAGGTCCAGTTATTGGGGTCTAGGTAATATAGGTAGGGCGTAACGCAAGTTACACCCTCACCATTTAGCTTCTTGTAAACACTGGGTGTCTTTTCTCTACAAATGCCTTAGTACCTTCCGCCTTATCATGAGATCTAGCAATGATGCCAAAAACTTCACCTTCCTGTTTTAGGCCGTCTTTATTTGACATATCATTGCCCGCATTCATCACTTCTTTTGCACTTGCAACAGCAAGTGGGCCATTTCTGCCGATCACTTTTAAACAGTCAACAGCAGCTTGTAAACAGCTTGCTTTATCGTCTGTTATTTTATTCACTAAGCCCCATTCATAGGCTTTATCAACATCGATAAACGTGCCTGAATAGATAAGCTCTTTTGCTCGGTTGCGACCAATGTATTTTGGCAGTCTTTGTGTTCCACCAAAAGCAGGTAATACACCCCATTTAACTTCAGGCTGTCCGAAAACGGCTTGTTTTGAAGCATAAATAAAATCACATGACATGGCCATTTCACATCCACCGCCAAGTGCAAAGCCATGAACACAAGCAATCATAGGCAGCGCTAAGTCTTCCATTGCGATAGTCACATCTTGCCCGAGTTTAGCGAAGGCTTCGGTTTCTTCCGGCGTCATTTTAGACATACCAGTGATATCTGCACCTGCGATAAAAGATTTCTCGCCAGAGCCAGTTAGAATCACGCCAATATATTTTGTAACATCGATATTTTTTATCGCATCCAACATTTCTGCTAAAACCGTGTTGCTCAATGCATTTAGCTCATCGGGTCTGTTTACTTCTAAGTAAAAAATATTATCTTTTTCAAATGTATTGATTGTTTGGTAACTAGTCGTCATGGTTTTTCTCACTCTATTTTATTGTTTGCGGTTCGGCTTGCTTAATTTCGTTTCAGACTTCCTCTAACTAAATCTGCGTAATCTGCGTAGAGGAAGCCTGCATTCATCCTCATTGGATGAACAATCGTCAATTAAGTACGCCCTAATTCATGTCATACTGGACACTTATCCAGCGTTCTTACCGTCCAAACCAAATTCGCGTAGTATCTCTTCGGTATGCTCACCAAGCTGTGGAGCCATGTGGCGCAAGCTAACTGCTTCGCCATCGAAATGAACGGGACAACCCACTACATCCATTTTGCCAAGAATAGGGTGATCGATTTCGATTTTCATATGGTTAATCTTCGTTTGCGGATCATCCATTGCTTCACTTAGTGTTCTTACCGGAGCACAAAGTACATCCTGTCCATCAAAACGAGCCAAAGCATCAGCCATTGTGTATTTAGCAATTTCTTGGCGAAGTGTGTTCTGTATAAGCGCTTTGTTTTTAATCTGAGAAGCCATATCTGGGTAAGGTACGGTCAGATCGTCTATTTCCAATGCAGCGCACATCGCTTTTAGTGGGTTAGGCATAAATGCGCCAATCACCACAATCGGTCCATCCGTAGCCATAAAGTGACCAGCAAGTGGCATTGCAGCCCAGTTCAGAACCTGTTTATATTTGCTCCAGTAGGCGGCTTCTTGCATTTGCATCGAAAGCATTGAGTCATAAAGACACACCTCCACTTTTCGACCTTTACCGGTTTTGCCTCGACCAATCAACGCGGCCATAATGCCCTGACAAAGATGCATTGCGCCTGTGTAATCACATAGGGCTGTTGGATAAATCGATGATGGAATTGAAGCGTCCGCGGTGACAGCCATAACACCAGACAACGCTTGGGCTACCATATCCTGACCTGGTTTTTCAGCATAGGGACCGACAGGTCCGTAGCCAGTTGCCGAAGCAAAAATAATGCCTGGATTAATCTCTTTGAGCTTCTCATAGCCAAGGCCTAACTTATCCATTACGCCAGGGCGGAAATTGTTTACAACCACATCCATCTCTTTGACAAGCTCATAAATAATCTGCTTTCCAGCTTCACTTTTTGTATCAATTTCCATCGAACGCTTGTTACGATTCATGGCTACATAGGTCGGGTTGTTCAATGCCTCTACAGAGGTTCCACCAACAGTATGTCGACTTAGATCACCTGCACCTGGACGCTCGACTTTGATCACATCGGCACCAAAATCAGCAAGCATTAAAGTGCCAGCAGGGCCCTGCTCAGCCTGGGTGAAATCAAGAACGCGGATGCCGTCTAATGGAGTATTTGAAGTATTGTTCATATGTATAGCCTCAGATAATGAATCGTAATTAGGTCTGTTGACCTTCTAAATTTAAATTTTATTCACTGATATATGTGGAATAACCACTACATAAACCAGCCTTGTATATATATCCCCCAATATACGAGTGATATTGGGGCTGCAATCTTATTCACCGGTCTCGTAGTAAAGGATCCATTCAGCATATAGCGCTGGCTTTTCCTCACCTTCAATTTCAACAGTTAACGCTGTGACGAATTTGCAGTTGTGCTCATCCTTCCAAATAACGTCCTTCACTTCTCCGTGTATACGTACTCGTTTACCAGTATGAACCGGTGCGAGGAAACGAATCTTGTCATAACCATAATTAAAACCATGTGGCATATTCTCAGGTATTGGGAAGTTAGCCATGATGTAAGGTGTTAAGCCTAGCGTTAATAAGCCGTGCGCAATGGTGCCACCCATATCCGTTTTTGACGCTTTTTCTGGATTAACATGCATGAAGTAGTCATCGCCTGTACAGTGGGCAAATTCGTTAATGCGTTCTTGGGTAACTTCATACCAATCGCTTGGTTCAACTTTGGTGCCAATGAAATTAACTAACTCATTTTTAGGTACGATTTTGTTCATGTGGATATCCTTTGTTCAACTTAATTTGCTTCCGCGCAGCTCAAAAAGTAGACCAAGCTTAGGGTAAGGCAAGACGGTATAAAAAAGTTCATATATGCACGGCTAGCACATGTTAATTCCAGATCCCAAGAGGCTTTAGCGATAGCTTTACCCATGGAGGCACTATGAAAATAAATGCTAATAACTATGCGAGCCTTCAAATCAATAGAGCTAGAATAATGCAAAAAAATTATTACAAACAATCACGTTTGATGGATCATATCCACACTTTAAGGAACGTTACTCAAATACTGAATTTCCAATAAGATTGCTGATAGTGTCAACTTAACAGCCCTTAATTGAACCTGCCATACAGGTAGATCAAATTACGACTTTTAACCTAGTTAATCTCATTGCAAAACGCCAAAGTTTACACTCACTTGAAAGACGAGAATTAAACATAGAGGACCATGATAGAAAAGGTCATGGTCACCATTTGGTCACCATGTAAAAAATTGAGGTTTTATGAAGTAAGGAGTTGGTGCTGTAGAAGAAAGTAAAAAATTGATAAATGCCAGAAAAGACAAAGGCCTAGCATTTCTGCTAGGCCTTCTAAATTTGGCAGGGGTGGCAGGACTCGAACCCGCAACCATCGGTTTTGGAGACCGCGAGAAGACCAAATGTTGTTAATCGATATCAAATGAATCAGCTCAACATTAAACGATATTAACTTTATTAACAACAACTTGAATAAAACACAGACTCATATCATTTAGTATCACTTTTAGCCATTTTGAGCCACTTTTTAGGTCATTGTTCGCTTTTTTGGTCACCAACTTTGTAATACAAAGTATACCAAATTTAGATAAGTCACGTAAAAAACGTTGGTGAAAATCATCGATTGGAAGCGACTTATGGATTAAATAATCTAATATCAAAATCGACCACAATTGAATAGACATTGACTCATTTGGTTTAGCTTCGACATTAGAGATGCTTTAACCACGACTAATGACTTGCTCCATCCAAACGAATTTGAACATCACGCCTCATCAATTAAGTCTGACAAAGTATGCAATTTATCTAAGTAACTCATTCCCCAAAATACGCATATTTACTCACTATGTGTGCCAATAAATTAAAGACCAATCACATACTAACTAGGTGAATACTGACCAAGTTTGCGAGGTCTAAAAGTATAGGACTAAACCATCTCAAAATGAGGAACCCGTAATAAGCAAGCTAGAAGCTGCAAAAAAGAAAGATAGCTATTAAGGGATTAAGCAACAAAACTATGAATACAAAGGCTATGTGGCAGAAAACTTTGTACAGCAAGAACTCACTGCCATTGGCGTTGACCCAAGCTATTCATGGAATGACGCTCGCGCCGAAATCGAATTTATTTTGGCGACCGATGAAGGCGATATCGTCCCTGTTGAAGTCAAAAGTGGTAAACGTACAAGAGCAAAATCGTTGGCATCCTACGTTGAAAAATGTACTCCAAGTAAAACCTTTAAGTTAACTGGAACACAAGGTTCATCAGCGTTAGAACAAACCAATATCGTGATGCCTTTGTATTTCACACAATATTTAACACAGAGATGGTAGAAGCACTTTGTCTATATCCTCAAGGTCTACACAAATTTTATAGCAATATTGCGCAATTGCTTATAATTGGACACATCCTTGTGTCTGATGAAATTTCACAAATTACTAAAAGTCGTATCGCATACCAATACTAACGATTGTGTCGTCAAAATCGTCGTAATGTTCAGCATCAAACTGTCCAATTTCTGAGTGTAAGCGTGTTGATTTTGACAAACGATACTCCACACCAATTGCCCATTGTGTAACCTTTGGTGCCTCCTCTACAGACTCTCCATATTGGTCATAAATCTTATTGGCAATTCTACCCGTGCCAGAGTCATCTTGACCATATTGAGCTTTCAATAATAGCTTATCTATCTGATACTTAGTACTTAAAATAAACCCTGAACCATCGCGTTGTTCCCAGTTTTTTTTGTAAGGGTTAACAAGTTCAGATGCTTGATAAATAGTACCTAACATTAAGTTACCTACTTTATACTGGGCAACTGCACGTAACCCTTTGATGTCTTCAACACCATCAGTATATGCCCCCGCCAGATACAGGTTGCTTGATTTAAAATGCTTATCACCATAAGTCACCGCTACTTGATAATTACCATTATCTCTGCGTAAATCTTCGGCGCTATAGTAGTTGTCTTCCATGATATAGCTTGCGCCAAATTGGAGTTTTTTCCATTTAGCAGTCTTATACTCAACAGAGTCTCCCCAGCGTTTGTCTCCAGCGAACAAGCGATCATGCTTCATTGAGTACATGTCCATCGCATCCGCTGTGCCTTTCGCCATTTTAAATACAGGATCCATACGACCAGCTGCAAGTTGACCTAAACTGTTATGCTTAACACCAATAAAAGTAGGACGAGCAGAAAATGGGTTACTGCCTTTATCCTGTGAACCACCATTAACTCCAACTTCAATCTGATAAAACACATTAGTTGATTCAGTTAATTGACTGCTACCTTTAACACCAAGACGACTCCAGTTATTTTCTAATACAGTGCCACTTTTACCATTATGAGTTGCTGAACCACTGTCTGAATTAGTGATTGAGTAATCAATACGGCCATATACCTTGGCTAAGTCGTCAGCCATTAACTGTGGTGATACAAATATTCCAGTTGCAATCATTGCTGCAGTTAATATATTCATTTTGTTCATCTCTCTTAAACTTTATTATTTAATAATTAGTTACTTTTTATGCTCAACTATCACGCCATCTGTTCGCATTTGTTGATAAAGAATATCTGCTTGTTTCAAGTACACATCCCAAGCATTAGAACGCTTAGTAAACCCTGTTGCGGCATAGCTACCCGTATCACCAGTGGCCGGTAAGTCATCAATATCAAACAATGAACCACCGTCTTGAAGATGCGCATTTAATGCGTCAATCATTACATTGAAACCGATGCGTGAGGGTTCTATATAATGGATAGAGTCGTACTTAGATTGGCGATAAAACTTCTTCATAGAGGCATCATTTATTTGGTTTTTTTCATCGGCAAAAATTTCATCAAAGTGAGCTTTAACAATTTGTTTGGTGTTTTTGTCCACAACCAAACGCAACATGGCTGTAACGCCAGTCCAATTACCTTCGTCATCAAGTATTTTTTCAGCATGCTGGTAGAAAAGTTGATCCGTTCCCTTGGTTTGAATCTGATCATGAATTTTTGCAGTTAGTGGAATCATTGACTGCTGAATACTGTTAGAAGCACCTGCGACAATATCAATACCTTGATATTTGAGCCGATTTGGCTGTTTCAGCTTGTTGGCGAGTTTAGGGTCATAGTTGGGGTTTTCTTCAAACGTCAATTTGTTTTGCTCAACCATTAGTTTTTCCATGGTTAATGCAGATTGAACCCAAGCAGCGCCCTTCTTTTTACCCATTGAAAAGTTATATTCAGACATACGCTTGGGAACATTTTGGTACAGACGGGTGTAATAATTTGGTCGACCACTTTCATTAAATTCGGCAAAAATTACATCATCTTTATCATCCACTTTTGTCACGACAGCCATGCTGCCCATATGCCCTTGGCGAAAACGCGCTTCTTGATAATAATAATCACCACTGAGCAATCCAAGTTGAGGCTGAATAGACCATTTTAATTTGAATTCTTCAGCCACAGAGCTTTCTTGCGCTCCAACGGCTACATATTCTGATTTTGAACCATCAACTCTTGGTAGGTCATTAATTGCTTTTAAAATTCCATTTGATGAATAAGTTGCACCTGAGACAGCATCAATACCTTCATGCCCATTGTTACTCACAATTTTAGGTAATAAGCGTTCAGCGTTTAAATACAGTGACTCGGTTTCCTTGTGAGACAGGGTGTGAATATCAACAATATTCCCTTGCTCAACTTTCACCTCTAGAACAATTTGGCTTTTTTTCCCTTTACCTTGCACCTGATGAACACCATCAACATATTTGCCTTCCTTCTCAATAGACGCACAACCTGATAGTGCAATAGATACTAAACTGAGCGCCGCAATAGTCATGCCTTTTTTAACAGGAGTTTGAATAGTCATTTTGTACAGCCTTTAATCACAATGAATAATTACCCCAAAGGATAAATAGACTGAAAAAAACAACAATTGCGGAAAACCGCAGCTTTTTGAGTTAAGAGCAAATAATTTGAAGCAGGTAACACTTTGATGAGTTTTTAATGATTTTAAATTTATTTATATGTTACTTCTAAATAAGGTATTTAATGAGTAAATCAAAACATGAACAAATTAATCAATTCAATTTTTATCACTATATTGATAAGCTTTAGCGCTTTATCTAGTGAAAAAGAGCTGATTGCGCTGGATATTTATCAACCAAAAACGAAATATGACCAGAATACAATAGACGAGTATTACTCATGCAAAAACAATAGCATAATAAGGTATAACGAAAATAAATACACACTAGACACGCTCAAATATTTTGGAACAACTATTGCTATAGATATTTTTGATATCCCAGATAAGCATGCTGAAAAAATATTATGTAATGCGCTTACGGTTATTCAGGAATACCATTATTTAGCTTCCAACTATTCCACTTACCCTCATGTAAAGAATATAAAATCGATTAATGAAGCACCTGAAAAAATACATAAAATTGATTTTGAGTTATTTGAATTAATTGCAGAAAGCATAGAGTGGCATAAGAAAAGTAATGGGTATTTTAATATTGCATTGTCTCCTGTCATTGATTTATGGCGTGAAAAAAGATCGACCTGTTTAAAGGCTAATAACTCACCTGAATCATGCTCAATTCCAAGTGATTTAGCACTGCATCAAGCGGCAAGCTTTACTCAAATAAATGACATCGTATTAAATAGTAAAAACCATACGATTCAAATGAAAAAAGGAATGAAAATTGATTTAGGCGGCATCGCAAAAGGCTGGATGACCGAGAAGGTTTATGACCTACTTAAAAAGAGCGGAGTAAAGCAGTTTATGATCAATGCTGGCGGTAATATTCGCCATTTTGGATTGCACCCTGAACAACGTCAATTTGTCACAGCAATTGAAGATCCGCTTTGTAAGAAGAGTGAATACCAGTTAACGAAATGTGCTACTTTTGAGGGGATGTATCACGAGGTTGTCTCAGGGATAGATATTACGATTGTTTCTAGTGGTAATTATTTACGTTTTTTTGAAGTTAATTCAAAACAGTACCACCATTTAATTGACCCACATACAAATGCACCTAAACCAACAGGTATTGCCACCACAGTGATTCTTACGGATCAGCAGATTTATGCAGATGTATTGTCTACAATGCTATTCTTAATGCCGTTAAAAGAAGCTATCGAATTCGTTGATGCTCATGACTATATCGAAGCTGTATGGTATCTAAACGATGATGGTAAAAAAGTCACTTCGGCACACTTCAACAAACACAAGTTGAGTGTAGATTAATTTTTATCCACCCCTTTAAGGCAATTACATGCTGATAGCTTTTTTATCAAAACTTCTGAACTTATTATGTTTCAGTAGCCTTTTCGCCCTGGCTATAGGAGGAATAGCTTTCGCAAATGGTACTAACGCTGAACAGCAAATTAATCCGTTATCAACACCTCTGCTTACCTCCGATATTGTTGCCACCCCAAGTGAAGCACAGATACCGCATTTCACTGTCGGAGCATTGGCTTTTTCATCAGATAACGCAGTATATGAACGCTGGGCTCCGACACTAAAGCGCGTAACAGAGCAGACAGGTATTCCAATATCTTTAGTTACCCTGACCCCTATACAGCTAGTAGAGAAAGTAGAGGCGGATCAACTCGACTTCATCATCAGTAATGCACTTATCAGCGTTGCTTTAAAAAAAGATTATGGAGTAACAAATTTATTGAGTTTGGTACCCCAAAATACTCAAGTTCCTGAACTTGCCGTTGGCTCAACACTCATAGCGCGTACAGACGTTTCGATTCAACGCCTCGCTGATCTCCGGCCATTGAGGATAATATCTTCGGACCCCAATGCATTTGGTGGCTTTCAAATTATGGCTGGTGAAATGATCGACAAAGGCATAAACCCGTTGAAAGATTTTGCTAACCTGAACTTCATTGGTTTTCCACAAAATAAATTATTAACAGAGGTATTATATAACAGAGCTGATATTGCTATTTTACCCAGCTGTGTATTAGAAGCAGCAATATCAGAGGGGTTAATTCCAGAGAATAAGCTACATGTACTATTGCCTAAAGCGCATAGCCAATTTAACTGCGAAACATCCAGTCAGCTATATCCCTCTTCTACTTTTTCAAAACTGGGGCATACCGATCATAAAATTGCCACGAAGATCGTAAAAGCGTTGCTCGAGATTCAACCAGGAGATAGTGAGGCTATTGCAGGTAGGTATCATAATTGGTCATCACCAGTAAGAGACAATCACGTATATACACTACTGGAAAAACTAAAGCGCTGGCCATTCGTAACAAACTGGCAACGGCTACTACAAGATGTCACTCCATGGTTTATTTTTATCTGCATTATACTGTTGCTCGGCTATTTACATCACCTTAGAGTAAAACGCTTAGTCGTAAATCGAACCCAAGCCTTAAGTAATGAAATGGCCATGCATCAACATACTCAAAAAACTTTATTTGCACAGCAGCAACAGTTTTACCGTGCGCAACGGGTGCTATTAACCGGCGAAATGGCGTCTGGTATCGCCCATGAACTCAACCAACCTTTAGCTGGTATACGCTATCTCACTCAAGGCTGCATATATCGCCTGGGTGAAGAGCAGCAAGATATAAAAAATGCTTTGAATAAAACGATTCTGCAAGTTGATAGAGCGCAATCAACTATCAAACGATTCAGGGAATTCTGCCATCAGCCAAGTGACTTTAATCAATTGGATTTAAGAGAATTAGTTGATGACACTTTAAAATTAATGGAGCCTGACTTTAAACGGTTAAAGTTAGAGCCTCAACTGGAATTATCCTCCGTCATGGTTAATTGTGATGCCAGCTTAATGCAGCAAGTATTAGTCAATTTACTTCGAAATGCATTGGACTCCCTTGAAGAAAGTCATAGCGCCCTACCACAAGAAAAAATGCAACTCACCATCAGACTTTTTCAGCATGATAAAGCTGCACAAATTGCAATTACTGACTCGGGTACAGGGTTACCAAAAGCTGCTTTAGAGCGATTATTTTTCCCGTTTGAAACATCCAAGAATAATGGCTTAGGGTTAGGTATGGTGGTCTGTAAACGTATTATTGAAGAGCACGGTGGTAAAATTCGTGCTTTCAATAACCAGCAAAAAGATAAATATCAATTTGGCGAATTTTCACTCCCTATTAAGGGGTTAACTATCGCGATATCTATTCCTATTGAGGTAATGTAATGTGTAAATTATATTTAGTGGATGACGATCAAGATGTATTAGATTCGTTAGGCTGGATGCTTGATGCCCTAGATAAACCCACCGAGAGCTTTCTTAGTGCTACAGCATTTCTAGATGCAATCGATTTACGCCAACCCGCCATTGCGATGTTAGACATTCAAATGCCCCAAATGGATGGTATTGAGTTACTTGATAACATCAAAACTGCGGGTAGCCCAATGAGTATCATCATGTTAACGGGGCATGGTACGATTTCAATGGCAGTTCAGTGTATCCAAAAAGGTGCTATCGATTTTCTTGAAAAACCCGTGGATGGCGACAAGTTAGTTATCTTGTTAGAAAAGGCAAAACAAGCAACCCTTGCAAGCTTTAATGAACAAAGCCAGCGTGATAATGTCAGTAATCTCATTGCCACATTAACCAAGCGTGAGCACGAAGTGATGCTAAAAGTCTTAGAGGGAAAGCTCAATAAAGTTATCGCAAACGAACTTAACATCGCGCAAAGAACTATTGAGCTGCACCGTCAACGAGTGATGCAAAAAATGCATGTTAGCAATATTGCTGAACTTGCTTTTCTACTGGCCAAAACACCTACAGAGTAAATGGTTAAAGGTCCTTATGTTGGGCCCGTGGCCTAAGTATTCCCGAGTCTGCAATTTAAGAAACCAGATTTTTGCTTTATTACCTATGTCACGCCATGCTGCCGTAAGCTCACTTTTAATCAACCTATGCGGACTTATGTCCTGCAAGAAATGCAATCATGCTATTACTATCTGTTGTAATCAAAAAAGAGGATTACTCATGACTGCACATATCGATGGTAAAGCTGGTGATTTTGCCGAAACAATGATCATACCTGAAGACCCACTTCGCGCTAAATATATCACTGAAAACTTCCTTGATGACGCGGTAGAAGTTACTAATATCCGCAATATGCTTGGCTGATCTCGCCAGTGTAATCAAATAGCGTTTTTCTTTGTATTTAATATGCTAAAACATCTTAATAAGATTACTGATTGCCGTTCCCATATAAATCAAAAAGCATGATGTCATTGATTTCAGCTGCTCATCCTAATTACAGTTATTTCAGGTGCGCAAAGCTGGGCTGATTGCCACCAAGGGTAATATCAATAATAAATCCATCACAACTGCTATCAATTTTAGTTAGCAACAAAAAAACTCCATAACAGCCCCCATAAACTGCAGTATCTTTTTCTTAGGCCTTACCAATTTTACGATATAAATTTGTCAAATTCACGCGTAAGTTAAAATGACTTTTGCACACCTTAAACGACAAATTAACAAAATTCCACAGCTATGCCTAACCAGTAATGTAGGTTCCTTTCAAACTAGATCAACAATGTATTGGAGCACAGTGAAACTCCAAAAGGAAAAGCTTTAAACGCGTTCATACTGAATTATTTATTGTGGAAAGGGGAAATCCATTAACTGCAATCAATGCCTTGCTTAAACACTGGTTAATTCCTGCTTAAAATCCAGCAACATCAGGCTGTTTGGGTATATAGCCCAAACGCCTCAAGATGATGAGTCATAATTTAGACCTGAAAAAAATTATTTTTACCTTTACGTCAAGAAGTGTTTAGTTGAATTTATTCGGCTCAACTCGATAAGTTGACACTGCCTCGTGATGTGAAAAGTAGGTTTGATATAAACTTTGATAATTTCGAGTTGACTTATAGTTTTTCAAAGCCCTCGAAAATCCATCAACAAACTCTTTAGAAATTCGTTGCTTATTAAAAATAATGTACAAATCGGTCGTGTAAACTGGATGAGATAATAAGGGTTTAATTTCATCAGATAATCCCTTTTTTTTCAATAGCATTAGTGCATTACTGTACTCAGCAATAACGAAGTCAATCCGTCCAGAGTTTAATTTTTTAAAGTTTTGTTCATCATGGGTTACGCTTTCATAATTTTTCTCTGTTTTTAAAAATTGCCAAAAATCTGGTGTATATGCATACCCTCTAACGACACCAATCCTTTTCCCTTCAAATCTTCTAAAGATGAAAATTTCAACGCCCCTTCATTTTCCTTGCGTATAAAAAGCACCCATTTTGAATTCACCAATGATTCACTGGGGAAATGACACTTTTCCTGCCGAGCTTCATTTCGACTTAAACTAAATGCGGCATCAACATCACCGTTTAAAATATGATGATCCAATCTTGCAAATGGGTATGCTCTAATCTTCCCATTGATTCCAACATTCATCTCCCTCAATACAGCTTGAATGACTTCCAAACTAAATCCTGCATTCACAACATTATCCTGCACCATTTCATAAGGAGCCCAATCATCAGATGCTATTGTAAGTCTAGTTTGAGCGTTAACAGGAATAGTCGCAAAAAATAGAGCCAAACTTACAAAGGCTAGATATACATAATATTTCATAAAATCATCCTATTAAATGTTTTGCTGAAAAGCTAAAGCAAGCGAAAACTGGAGATTCTTATCTATCTAAGCCAATCTTATTGCATGATTATAGGTTAAATATTGCCATTGTGATGTTGAATTTGAATTTGAATAGCTTTAAAGGTATGTCCAGCCGGAGATAGTGGCTCCCCAAAAACTGCATAAGTAAGCATATACCCGTGATCAATGAAGATGCTTGATTTTCAGTGAAATGAGGATCAAGCTAGCTATTATGAAACTACTCCTTAGTCATGACCAAAAACAAGCCCTAGAGATCCAGCATGCACAAATGCGTGACGGGCGTGTTCGTGACCGCATCAAAGCAGTACTTCTTGCATCCGAAGGCAGGACCCCGGCAATGATTTCTCAAGCACTACGGATAAATGAATCAACGGTCCGCCGTCACCTTTCCGATTACACCTTGTCAGAGAAACTCAAGCCTGAAAATGGCGGTTCACAAAGCCAGTTATCTGCTGAGCAAACCGCAGAATTAATCGCTCATTTAACACAGCATACCTATCACCACAACAAGCAAATCGTGGCCTATGTTTTGGACCAATATGGCGTTCAATATACGGTAGCGGGGATGTACAAATGGCTTCGAAAAAACGGCTTTAGCTACAAGAAACCCAAAGGCGTACCGCATAAGTTTGATACGGCAAAGCAACAGGCTTTTATTGAGGCTTATGAGGCTCTTAAAGCGCATTGCGGCGGCGAGGAGGAGCACATTTTATTTATGGATGCCGTTCATCCGACTCAGGCAACCAAAATCTCACACGGATGGATACGTAAAGGTCAGGACAAAGCCATAGAAACCACCGGCAGTCGTTCACGACTTAATCTGATTGGCGCGTTGGAGCTCACTAACATTGCCAGTGCGTTGGTCAATGAATATGAATGGGTAAACAGCGAAAGCATAGTGCAGTTTTTCGGGCAATTAAGAGACAAATACCCACAAACTCAAAAGCTACACCTCATTTTGGATGGTGCCGGTTATCACCGGGCGGCGATAGTGAAAAGTGCTGCAATATCACTCAATATTGAGCTGCATTATTTACCGCCTTATAGTCCGAACCTCAATCCAATAGAAAGACTGTGGAAGGTCATGAATGAGCACGCGAGGAAGAGCGTGTACTTCAAAAATAAACGAGATTTCAGGTCCGCACTGGAGAAATTTTTCAAAGAAACGCTACCCGATATTGGTGATAGTTTAACGTCGCGGATCAATGATAATTTTCAGCTGTTTACCCATGCATCTTCAGGTTGATTGGGTATATATGAAAGAGGCGATTGGTCGCCAAGCTACTTTGCAGGCTCTGTTGGCGGGGAAAAATAGAAGTTTTAAAGGTAAACGCTCGTATCTAACAGGTCAGAACTAAATTAAATAGTGATGGCAACAAAAGAGATTACTACGCGCTCCCGAATTCATCACAACTGCTACTTTCAAAGTAATGGTTGAATACGCTGCTTATAATTATCTTCAAATAATTTGAGTCTTTCAATTATGCTGAGTGGCCCTAATCTATCTGTGCGCCCTATTAATAGCCAAGGTATACTGGTTTTGTTTAAACGTAACCAATGCGGATTACCTTTATTTTCTGGTGTTTGAGTAGGTGTTCCTAGCTTAGCAAAATTAAACCAATAGTTTTGTAACCTCAATGACACTGCTTTAATTTCTGTGTTAGCTGAGAATTGGCCGCTCCATAACATTTGAGCATCACTTCCGTGAGTTGTTCCTAGTGTTTTTCCTTTATATTCTTCAGGAACAAAATCGACGTAATACAACCAGGCATTTTTTGACTGACGTGCCATCGCATTTGCAGTCACGTAAGCAGATAACAAATAGCGGTTTTCTCCCCACATTAACTGATGAATCAAAGACTCAGGAACGCCAGTATAAACATCATAGTGTTTTCTGATATTCTGATAATCATCACTAAGTAAGTTTATATATGCGTCATCGGAGACCCCTGAATAAGGCATAACGGAGCCTTCAAAACTATTGCCTCCCGTTACAAGTGAGATGTCATTTTGCTCCCCCTTGAGAAATACTATACCAGGCTCTTCTTCAACAGACTCGCCATCTACAATTGGCAACACAAATCCTTCAACTGCGTTAACTAATTTAGTCGCCGATAAATCTAATAATTGGGTTTTGTTGTAATTCGTATCAGGTGAAATTTTTGTAATGAGATCAATAGCAACCTTTTCGGCGGATATTGAGTTAGGAGAAATAGTTTCCCCTGAAGTTCTCGGTAATGGCCAGGTTGCGTAACCGCTTTGTGCAATAGCTTTATGAAAAAGACCGTTTGCAGCTTTGTTTGTGGCCATTAAATTCACAGCCATACCTCCTGCAGATACACCAAATAGAGTAATATTGTTAGCGTCTCCTCCAAAGTGACTTATGTTTTCTTTGACCCATTTCAAGCCAGCAACCATGTCAAGTACACCAGGGTTTACAGAAGATAATTTCAATTCTGGATGGGCAAAAAAACCTAATGGGCCTAAACGATAATTCAGAGCGACCACGACTGCACCTTTGGCTGCAAATGTAGTTCCTAATATTCGGTTAGAGCCAGTTTTAAACCCTCCTCCATGGAACCACACCATAACTGGAAGCTTTGCTTTGGTATTAGCAGTCCAAATATTAAGGTTCAAGCAGTCCTCACTCATATTCAAATCGGGTTTAGCACCCGGTTGAACACAGATATCGCCATAACTTGAAGCATCAACTGGTTTTACAAATTTATTTATAGGGACTGGAGGTTGCCAACGTAACTCTCCAATAGGCGCTTGAGCATAAGGAACACCTAAGAAGTGTTGAATACCATACTTTTCGAAACCAATAACTTCGCCAATGTCTATCGTCACTTTCTTAGCAAGAGCATTAGCCGGTGCTATAGAAATAAGTAAGACTAAAATAAGCAGTTTGTTCATACTTGCCTCTAGGATTTGTCTTTTTGTCTTTGCTTATAGCGCTCAACCACTTTCTTTTCAAACCCCAAGACTGTTTCATAACTGCTCGGGAATAGTCTAACTATTTTGTCTAATAGCTTAGCATCTCCCCCGACGAGGATCCGTCTCTTATTTTTCTCAACACCAGACAATATTTCAGCTGCTGCTTGCTCTGCAGTTGTCTTAGATGTTCTTTCAAAGTCTGCGATTAACTGACTTTTGGGGATGCCCAATGCTTTGTCTCCGACACGCGAGTTTTCTGTTATTGCCGTTTTAATCCCACCAGGGTGAACACAGCTTACATTTACATTGGATCCTGCCATTTCCATCTTCAAAGACTCTGTATAACCTCTAACTGCAAATTTGGAGGCATTATAAGCACTTTGTAAAGGCAAACCCAACAAACCAAACAGGCTTGAGACGTTAACTATATGGGCTTCGTTTGCTTCTTTCAGATAGGGAAGAAATGCATTAACACCATGAACAACTCCCCAAAAGTTAATATTCATTAACCAATGAAAATCTTCTAAGGATTGAGCGGAAACCGAATCAACAAGAGTAACCCCAGCGTTATTAAATAACATATCTACTGCGCCATATTGATTAATAACTTCCAAAGCCAATTTATTAAACGCACTTGCATCAGATACATCCAACTCGTGACTTGAACACTCGACATCATGGAGTAAGACCGTTTCTTTTGTCTGCTGTAATCCAGCAATATCTTTATCTACCAATACTAACTTACAGTTTCTTTTGGCTAAACTTATTGCTAACGCCCGACCTATACCAGACGCAGCGCCAGTAACAACTGCGACTTTGCCGTCAAAGTTTTTCATTGTAATGTCTTTTGTTGTGATACTTACAGCAAAAGTACAGTGATAGTACATTGGCATCTGTCACCTAGGAGACTTTGAGTGGAGGATTGAAACGTTAGCGTTGATTCATTACATCAACATAGATAAGGTATAAGACAATGAACGTCTGCTCAATAATTACACTACTAAAAGTACTTATGGTGTTTACCGTTACAACAGGCTTTGTAAAGGCACAGACGGATCCACTGCCCTCCTGGAATGACGGAAAAGTGAAACACCAAATCCTGTCCTTCGTGTCTTCTGTAACCGACCCTAGTTCCGCCGATTTTGTGACGGAAGATAATCGCATCGTGACCTTCGACAATGATGGAACCTTGTGGGCTGAACAGCCGATTTATGCACAACTTCTGTTTGCTTTTAGTCGAGTTGGGGAAATGGCAGCCAACCATCCCAAATGGCAGACTGAACAGCCTTTCGCCTCTCTTCTCAAAGGAGATGTTGTGGGGGCATTAACTAGCAGCCCAAATGCAGCTGAAAAAATCATCTTAACCACCCAAACTGGTATGAGTAACAATGAATTTAAAAGTCTTGCCAGAAACTGGGTCTTAAATTCTATTCATCCGGAGACGGGTAAAAAAACAATCGATATGGTTTATGCACCAATGATTGAGTTGATAACCTACTTTCAAAACAACAATTTTAAAACTTATATCGTAAGTGGCGGTGACACTCAGTTCATCCAAGCGTGGGCTGAGTTAGCTTATAATATTCCTCCAGAGCAGGTCATAGGTAGCCAGGTAAAACAAACGCTGAAGATAAAAGATGGTCAAGCACAAATAATTCGACAACCTGAATTTAAAGTCATGAACAACAAAACACAAAAAGCGATAGGGATACTAAATCAAATAGGAAAACGTCCAATCGCCGCCTTTGGTAACTCTGATGGAGATTTACAAATGTTGCAATATACCGCTCTAGCCGAAGGGAAGCGTTTAAGTGTGATAATTCACCATACTGATGAAGAAAGAGAGTGGAAATATGATAGAAAATCTCAAATTGGAACTCTTGATAAAGCACTTGATGAGGCAAATAACCAAGGGTGGTTAATAATCGATATGAAACGAGATTGGCAAACTATTTTTCCAGAGCGATAAGAATTATCTACAACTAACAACTAAAAAGCGGCTTTCCGCCGCTTTTACGTGTAGTAGCTCAGACTTGATCTGACAGTTACCCATTTTTTATGGTGTCTGTCAGCTTAGATTTGAGCTAGATTTTTA
>NZ_JAPJEE010000027.1:31421-33394 GCF_030731885.1 Shewanella sp. ULN5 | reverse complement strand
CAAGCCTGTGTCAAGTTTGGGTCGTTTCCCATGCCAATCGCCTTATCAATGCGTTAAATGAATTTGAGCAGTGCCACCTCATTGAGTTAGATAAACAGCTTGGACAAACACACATTTTGGGGCAGGACATTTTGACGACGCCCAGTTGGAACTGGCAACAAAAAGCCTAAGTCACTTAACATATGGCTTAGGCTCTAATAGACCAAAAAGTCTGTTTGTAGTGGTCAAGTAGGACTGGCCACTACAGTTTTACAAAGAAAAATTGGCGATAGTTTTCTGAATTCCCACCACATCGGTGCCTTTCTTTAGCTCTTTAACTAAAGGGTCTTTCTGACCAGAGAACCACAGTTTTAACTCAGAATCCATGTCAAAAGTTCCAGCAGTTTCCACTTCAAAATGGGTGATAGCTTTATAAGGTACTGAGTGATAACTGACTTTCTTCCCCGTCATCCCCTGTTTATCGATGAGAATAAGGCGTTTGTTAGTGAACACAAACATATCGCGCACTACCCGGTAGGCCAATGCTAACTGCTCATTATCGCCCATAATTGGACCTAACTCTTCAGCCAACTCATCTAAACTCACCTCTGAAGCATTGCCCATTAGCGCATCGAGTAATCCCATAGCCATTATCCTTAATCTAGGCCGCGATAGCGGCAAAAAATATATAGGTGTTTAACTTACCCATAAAAAAGAAAATAACATGGAAAAAAGAAAATAACATGGCCACCCAAAATTATTGGCTAAATAACATGGCCACCCAAAATTATTGGCTAAATATTAACCGCTCAACTACGCTTTATGTACCCTTCCTAAATGGTATTTGAAGATGGCCAGACCAAGACAAAGTATCGTTAGCTTAGAAGATACACCTTATTACCACTGTTGTTCGCGTGTTGTACGTAAGGCGTTTTTGTGCGGCTTTGATAAATCAACGGGTGAGAATTTTGAGCATCGGCGCGAGTGGGTCGATGCCCGTATCCTTGAATTAGCAACCATCTTCGCTATTGATATCTGTGCCTATGCCGTGATGAGCAATCACTTGCATGTAGTGGTTAAAGTGGACGCAGATAAAGCAAAAAACTGGTCAGATAAAGACGTACTGATTCAGTGGCATAAAGGCTTTAAAGGTACTTTACTGACACATAAGTTCGTAAAAGGTGAAGACCTAAACGAATTTGAACTTAATACTGTGAATGATTGCATAACTCAATATAGACAACGCTTAATCGATATCAGTTGGTTTATGCGCTCCTTAAGTGAGCCAATAGCCAGAATGGCAAACAAAGAAGATAAATGTACAGGTCGCTTCTGGGAAGGTAGGTTCAAGTCCCAAGCATTATTAGATGAAGCAGCAGTATTAGCTTGTATGGCCTATGTCGATTTAAATCCGATTCGGGCCCAAATGGCCTCCACACCCGAAACATCAGATTACACCAGTATTCAACGTCGAATAAATTCAGCGATAAAAGATGAGCAACCAACAGAATTATTGTCTTTTGTGGGTAATGAGCGTTTGAACATGCCTAATGGGTTAATGTTCAGCGTCAAAGACTACATAGTACTGGTTGAAGATACCGGCAGGATAATTCGACAGGATAAGCGCGGTGCCATTAGCGCAAGTAGCCAGGATATTCTCAATCGATTAAATATACCTGCTGAAAACTGGTTAAAAATTACTACAGAGTTTGGCGCATTATTCAAAGGTGCAGTAGGGGCTTTACCTGCATTAACTGACTATTGTGAGCATTTAGACCGAAAACGGCGACAAGGAGCTGCCAACTGTCAGCGCTGGTTGTGCGCTTAACCGTTAACTTTCCTCCAAATAAATTTCCAATTCATACTTGATTGATATCAAGTTTTTCTGCTGTGTTAAATTCACTAGATGACTAATCAATGACTAATCAATGACTAATCAATGACTAATCAATGACTAATCAATGACTAATCAATGACTAATCAATGACTAATCA
>NZ_JAPJEE010000027.1:0-31321 GCF_030731885.1 Shewanella sp. ULN5 | reverse complement strand
ATGACTAATTAATGACTAATCAATGACTAATCAATGACTAATTAATGACTAATGCAGCGCTAACTTTCAGCTATATCGATCTAAATAATTGGATTGAGTACCAAGAAAAGAACTGTCGTAAAAGAAATCAAAACGAGTTATGTTATTTTCTTAAAAATGGGTGGCTATGTTTTTACTCATTTAATTAGCCCGCTTTTATGGCTTGACGTAAATGGGGTGGCACAACCTAGGACTCATTATGACGCAAATTACTCTCACAACCCCTGATGACTGGCATTTACATTTTCGTGATGGCGACATGTTACAAGAAACCGTGCCAGCCACAGCACGCCTATTCCAACGTGCGATTGTCATGCCAAACCTTATGCCACCAGTCACTACAGCCCAGATGGCCGTTGATTACCGTGAGCGTATCCTTGCTGCACGTCCTCAGGGAAGCAGCTTTGAGCCCCTAATGACTTTATTTTTAACCAACAGCACTACAGCGCAAGACATCATTGATGCAAAAGCCGTTGGTGTTGTGGCCGCAAAATTATATCCAGCAGGTGCCACACCGAACTCTGATGCCGCAGTGAAAGCATTAGATGCATTGTTTCCGATTTTTGAAGTGATGGCTGAGCAAGGTATGTTGTTGCTTATTCATGGTGAAGTAACTGAATCACACATCGATATTTTTGATCGCGAGAAAGTCTTTATCGATCGCTACCTTGCTCGTATTGTCGAAACCTTGCCACAACTTAAAGTGGTGTTTGAACACATTACCACCAAAGAAGCCGCTGAGTTTGTTGCTGCTGCTTCATCTAATGTCGCAGCCACCATTACCCCACAGCATTTATTATTAAACCGTAACGATTTATTAGTCGGTGGAGTTCGTCCGCATAACTTTTGCTTACCGGTCTTAAAACGCAATATACATCAGCAAGCGTTGCAAGCTGCTGTGGCAACGGGCTCAAGTAAGTTTTTCTTAGGGACAGACTCCGCGCCGCATGAAAAGCACCGTAAAGAATCGGCTTGTGGTTGTGCTGGCTGTTACAGCGCCTGGAGTGCATTAGAGTTATATGCCCAAGTATTTGATAACTTAGGCGCATTAGATAAGTTAGAAGGCTTTGCTAGCTTACACGGTGCTGATTTTTATGGCTTACCGCGTAATACTGGCACCGTAACCTTGGTAAAAGAAACCTGGACCGTGCCAGAAGAAATTATTTTGCCTAACGGTAACCCTATTGTGCCGTTTTTTGCCGGCCAACAAGTGAATTGGAAAGTGAAGTAATATGATGTACTAAAAATATTGCCACCTCATTTGTAGGCAGCTTTTAAAGCCGCCTGCAAATTAGTAAGTTGTTGTTTTTAAATGTAAAAATCATTCTTCTGTCATAACTCGTTTACCATTACCATCTACTACGAGTAAGTAAGAACTGCTAATGTTACCCGTACATAAATCAATGGTATTACCTGCCACTTTCAAACTGTTAGCGCAGTTACTAACTGCTAGATAATCAGTCACAATACCTTTTTCCGTAGTCAATATGGCTGTGTCGTCAACAGAGACATCGTAATTACCATTTGCAAATAAACGTACGTTGAATACATCAGGAGTATTGTGTTGCTTTTTGTTTATCGCTGACAATGTGCTGCTACCTGACGATTCCCATGCGATGACCCAAAGATGATTACCATTACTTAAATTGGTCGTTATACGTTTTTCTTGATTAGCATTGATACTGTCTTTAACGCCTAAATTAACCATATTATTAATGGCATCGTAACTATAGTTGTAGACACTACTTATATCATTGGCTTTAACATCGCTTGAAGCGATATTCTTGCTATCAAATAGGCCAGTATATCCTGTGCTTATATTTCTTTTACTAACATGAAAATCAGCCATATAAGCCAGTGAATTTATGAAAGACATCTTTACAGTATGAGTTAATTTTTCATCCAACTCATCAGAGTTTCCACTGCAGCCACTCAGTACTGCGGAAACACTTACTATTAATGCAACAATAATCCCTTTATTACCTCTGTTCATAGAATCTCCATAGTGTCTCAATATTGTTGTGGTTAAAATTCAGTTAGTCATTGCTTTGCGTTTTAATACTTTTGACTATTTAGTCATTAAGCACGGCATTGCAGACGGGCTAAATTTATAAACAAAATGCTAACACACGCCGACAAGAACAACTCTCAGCGGTTGTCAGCTGCTGTCAGATATTGTCACGAATTGTCTTTAGGTTCAGAGGGGAGGGCAATTTTAATTTCAATTTATAAAGTCGTATTTGTTTTATATTAATAGTTTAGATTTTTTGAATGATGGTGTTTACTATGATGGCAGGCTTAATTTCACCAGCCGCTAGAAACAAACAAATAACCTTTTGTGCGAATCGTTTTAATTTTAAATGGATTACGGGCGTTATCCCCCAGTTTTTTTCTAAGTTGGCTGATATGATTATCGACGCCACGCTCAATACCATCGTAGTAATGACCTTTTACTTGTTCTACTAGGTCATTGCGGGACAATATATTGTCTGCATGTCTAGCTAAAGTGACTAACAGATCATATTCACCATCTGTGAGTGGGATAGGCTCATCACTTAAGATGACACTTCGCTTTTGGGTATCAATCGTTAGTTGCCCGAAATTCATACACACATTGGGCTGCTGATGCTCATTGGGTGCTTCAGTTGATAACTCCCGCCTTAGAAAGGCTTTTATTTTAGCCAATAATAAACGAGGCTTGACGGGTTTTAGTAAATAATCATCTGCGCCGATTTCAAGCCCTACAATTTGATCTATTTCTTCTTCTCTGGCAGTAAACATTAAAATATAGCCGTTATATTTTGGCCTAACCTCACGGCATACGGTCAAACCATCTTTTCCTGGTAGCATGATATCGAGCATAACTAGTGCAGGTTGCCATTCCAGTATGTGTGATACGGCTTGCACTCCGTTAGAGACGATCTCTACCTGATAACCTTCATATGTGAGGTATTCCTGAATAGATTCCGCTAAGGGTAAGTCATCTTCTACCACTAAAATTTTTGTCTTCATCACTTGTTCCATATTCAACTCGCAATGAGTCATGATGTTTTTTCTGGCCAATCGAGGACAAAGCGTGCACCTCCTAAAGCGGAAGTGCTAACGCTAGCGGTTCCTCCATGCCAATTTAAAATTTGCTTTACAATTGCCAGACCTAATCCTGTGCCACCCTTTTGTAGATTACGGCTTTCATCTTCGCGATAAAATGGCTCAAACACTTTATCTCTTGAAGCTAAGGGGATACCAGTGCCATCATCTTCGATGAATAGCATCCACCCAACATGCGACTTTTGGTAGCTTATTTGGATTTGATTTTGTCCGTATGCTATTGCATTCCTAATTAAATTGCAGATAGCGCGGCTCATATAATACCGGTCAATCATGGCATTACAGTTACCCTTTTCAAGTAAAATAATTGTCATGTTTGGATTAGCTTCTTGCCAGGTGATGAGCTCTTGTTTCAACCAGTGCTTAAGTTCAACAGACTCAAATGTCAGTACGGGCATTTCTCTATCAAATCGTGCATGTGCAAGCATTTCTGAAACCAATGAATTTAACTCATTTAATGAAAACTCAATACGGTCTAATTGCTTCAGTTGATAGTCATTTTTAGTGCTGTTTCTGAGTAGCTCGAGATTAAATTCAATCCGTGCAATAGGCGTACGCAGCTCATGGGAAACCGCATTAATAAGGTTTTTATGTGAAGAAATTAAACGCTGTATTTTCTCCGCCATATGATTAAATGTTTTTGATAAATGATTCAAATGACTAAAGCGGATCAGTTTGGCACGAGTGTCGAATTTACCTTGGCCGAGTAATATCGCAACTTTATCAAGACTGAGCATAGAGCGCCACGCAGGTATTAGCCACACAACAATAGGCACCAGCAGCGATAAGCTAAATATCAAATAAAAGATACTTAACATGTACTGTACTTTACTTTTTAGTTCGGGACTGAATGGTCCTAATACAATGACCTTGTCACTGTTAGCAATACGCTGAATAACAATATCCGCTGGATAGCCAATGAAATCAGAGTCGGCAGTGGATATAGCAATAATACGTCCTTCATTTAAGTCACTCATTTGTGCTTTGCTATAATTTAATTCACTCATGGTTTGCAGTGAAACGGGATGTTCAAAATTATCGCTAATAGAACCCATAAGGGATGGCCAGTTCTTTTCTGGCTGTCCTGCTAACCTTTTATGAATAAGATAGAATGAGCCCATACTCCAACGCTGTGCATCATTAATTAAATATTTAGGTACAGTATTCGGATTAATCACGACTAACATCTGTTCACTGTCTATTTTTCGGTATACCAGATCAGTTAAAGGATCCCCCAACACTTTATCCTGCTCAAGCCATTGTTGTTGTTCGATGGAAAAGTCATTTTCTTTGAATTCTTGTAAAGAAAGTTCAACGCCAAAATTAGCCTGTATGGTTTGTAAGTAGAGCGCTCTTTCTTGTTTGGGTAACGGCTGTAATTGCTGTGCAAGTATGTTGGTAAAACCTGAAGTTAAAAACTCTAAAGCCCATTTTTCTGTTGGATGTCTGATATGACTTTCAAACAGCGGAATGATGAAAAGTTGAATGCCCACCACTGAAAAAATAACAATCATGGCTAAAGATAATAATGATTTTTTCATGAGTAACCTGTGATCGAAAATAGATATCTATAACCGATTGTTTTGTATAGGTAATTTGATAAGGAAGGAGCGTTACAGATATTTTCTGAATCGATTCATCTTCCTGATTGATATGCGCTTCATTTAACACGCAATAATGTGCGCGCCATCCTTTTAACGCTGCATAAATGCATTGTTACCTTGGCTTTACTTTAGCTAAGATAGCTTGGGACTTTAAGCCTGTCTATTAATTTTACCTTGTTAAATCATATTTATTAGTAGGTTACAAATGTTGTATTTTTTTCTATTGAAAAATGTAGTTTATATTTTACTTTCAATTATTCTTTTTAATATTGATGGAAAGTTCGGCGAAGGCCCAATATATACGGAAAATATCTATAATCTACTGATGATTAAACGGGTTAACTAAACCTGTTTATATTGTTCGCAGAATAACATGGCCACCCAAGATTGTTCAAACTAGGTGCATCACCGTCGATGCCCTTGACATGGCTGCCCTTGACATGGCTGCCCTTGACATGGCCACCCAAAATTGTTGGCTAAATATTAAACACTCAGCTACGCTTTATTTACCCTTCCAAATAATATGGCCACCCAAAATTATTGGCTAAATATTAACCGCTCAACTACGCTTTATGTACCCTTCCTAAATGGTATTTGAAGATGGCCAGACCAAGACAAAGTATCGTTAGCTTAGAAGATACACCTTATTACCACTGTTGTTCGCGTGTTGTACGTAAGGCGTTTTTGTGCGGCTTTGATAAATCAACGGGTGAGAATTTTGAGCATCGGCGCGAGTGGGTCGATGCCCGTATCCTTGAATTAGCAACCATCTTCGCTATTGATATCTGTGCCTATGCCGTGATGAGCAATCACTTGCATGTAGTGGTTAAAGTGGACGCAGATAAAGCAAAAAACTGGTCAGATAAAGACGTACTGATTCAGTGGCATAAAGGCTTTAAAGGTACTTTACTGACACATAAGTTCGTAAAAGGTGAAGACCTAAACGAATTTGAACTTAATACTGTGAATGATTGCATAACTCAGTATAGACAACGCTTAATCGATATCAGCTGGTTTATGCGTTCGCTTAGTGAGCCAATAGCCAGAATGGCCAACAAAGAAGATAAATGTACAGGTCGCTTCTGGGAGGGTAGGTTCAAGTCCCAAGCATTATTAGATGAAGCAGCAGTATTAGCTTGTATGGCCTATGTCGATTTGAATCCTATTCGCGCACAAATGGCCACCACACCCGAAAGCTCAGATTACACCAGTATTCAGCGTCGAATAAATTCAGCGATAAAAGGTGAGCAACCAACAGAATTATTGTCTTTTGTGGGCAATGAGCGTTTGAACATGCCTAATGGGTTAATGTTCAGTGTAAAAGACTACATAGTACTGGTTGAAGATACCGGCAGGATAATTCGACAGGATAAACGCGGTGCCATTAGCGCAAGTAGCCAGGGTATTCTCAATAGACTAAATATTCCTGCTGAAAACTGGTTGAAAATCACTACCGAGTTTGGCGGATTATTCAAAGGTGCAGTAGGGGCTTTACCTGCATTAACTGACTATTGTGAGCATTTAGACCGAAAACGGCGACAAGGAGCTGCCAACTGTCAGCGTTGGTTGTGCGCCTAACCGAGCTTAAAAGTTAACTTTTCTCCAAATAGCGTTTCCAACGCATACTTGAGCCTTGCGCCAGCCAATAGGCGAGCCCTGTTTGTTACGGTATAGGTATTTGTCTGCTTTGGCAGTCAAATACCTTTAGCATCCAAGAGGGTCAATTAACAAATTCATCTATTTTGTCTGTCGGTTAGCTGTCAAATCATCGTGCTTTTAGAAATAACAGCATGCAAACACATATTGAGGAACGCTTAGGGCGATTGACTTTAAAATAAAAAATGCTGTTTGACGCTTTTCATACCTTTGCCATTTCAGCGGCACGATTAAATAAGCTAATACTTGGTTAAATACATTGCCTTTAAGCCCGTTTAGTATACCGTTAACGTCCCTTCGTTTTGTCATTTATCAAAGATACCTGGCTGAGCGCCAATTATTAGGCAGCCAAATGACAAATCTACGCTTACGCTACCAAACCGTTGAGTTTGGTAAAACCGATATTCACCTTTGCACACTTCGTGATAATCAAGAATTTGATGACCCTCAAGGTATCGCCGAAAAGCTAGGGATCTCATCTGCCACTTGGCCTATATTTGGCATTGTTTGGCCGTCAAGTTTAGTGTTGGCGCATTATATTTCTGATTATGATACGGGCACAAAACGCATACTTGAAATTGGCTGTGGTATGGCATTAACCAGTTTGATGCTAAATAAAAAACATGCAGATATCACAGCAACGGATTACCACCCAGAAGTGGGTAAATTTTTATTACGTAACACTACGCTGAATAATGATAACCCAATCACTTATGAACAAACTGACTGGGCGAATCGCGACGACAGTTTAGGTTTGTTTGATTTAATTATTGGCAGTGATTTGCTTTATGAGGATGAGCACGTTGAATTATTAGCCAACTTTATTAATGATCACGCCAAACCCCATAGCGAAATGATTTTAGTCGACCCAGGTAGAGGCAATAAAAACAAACTTACCAATAAAATGATTGAGCTTGGTTTTACGTCGGTTCACTTAAAGCCTATTCATACTGAATATCTAATTAATCCCTTTAAAGGCCATATTCTCAAGTTTGTGCGTTAGGAATGTAGTGGGGTCAGGATAAACTTTTATAAAAAGTAAATTGAAACATTGGCTTTTCTAAAACGTTTCTGTCCAACTCCTTTTTAACGTTTACTGCTCTGACTGTGCCTCTACTCTTTATTGATTCATCATTTGAATTTTTTTCATTATGTTTAGGGCTAAAGCGGTTGCGAGCCCAGTAGCACCTAGCCATCAACATTTTGAGTAAAGAGTGTCGGCTAATAGCGCCCAATGATCGTTTTTTGAGTTAGCTTAAGTATGAATGTTGGCTGTAATTCTATGGTTGTACTGCGGTATATTCGCTGACTAATTGTTGTAATCGCTGAATATTTTTAGGTTCGGCCAACTCTTGATTAAGCAATGCGACAATATCGTGACTCCAACTTAGATTTGGGTTGAACGCCACATAAAAAGGCGAGTCGCTTAAGGTTCCTGCAAAGCGTATATTAGCTGTGTTGTTGGTATAACTTTGAACAACTAACTCATCTTCAATAATGACTGCGACACGTTTATATTCAAGCATTTTGACCAGTCTTTGCTGTGCATTTCCACCTGTTAGAGTATGGATCTTAGGTTTATTCGCTTCATTATGAATAAACTCATCAATTGGCGATCCATAACCGTAGCCTAAAATAATACACAAAGGGGAAGGCATAGAATCAAGTGAACGTTGATCTTGATACCGCCAGTTATTATCCATAGCAGTATAGAAGTTCACCTTGTAGTTCATAATTGGAGTGGTGGTAAACAGTAACTTGGGGGCTTCTTCATAGACGGCGGTCAGTAAACCGTGAATATCATTATTATCACTTGCCATTTTGATTGCCCGAGACCAAGGGTAGGCTTCAATGCGCAAGTTTATGCCATTTTGGGCCAGAATCTCGGTCATATATTCATAAACAATGCCGGGTTTTTCAGGCGAAACTCCGGAAGTATATGGGGGCCAAGTTGTTGTGGCTAAAGTGATTTCTGATGGTATTTTCGCCCAAAGCAATGTTGGGAAAGCAAGTAAAAACACAGCGGCGATTGTAATCGTTTTCATTTGCTTTTTCGGATAATCATGTCGTGAACAGTATTTTATATATAGTTGTTCTAATGTAAAAGCACAAGTTAGCAAACATCGCTTAGTTTTATATCCATCTAATTTTAATGCATTTAATTTTAGTGCATTTAAATTTAGTGAAGTTAGGCTAAATGTTACTATGCGCGATATTATGATCATCATGTAGGCGTGTGTTCACATTTAGCTGACGAGTAGTTATAACTGCCACCGTTATCAAGACAGCGGTCAACTTGCCAAAATTCAGTTTGGCGAAACACAATTTGTAGAATCACACTCACAACAAAAAACACACATGTTTTATAGAAAAGAGGGTGGCGCTTTTTGACTAAACTCCATATCAACACCATTAACGCCATTAAAGAGACGATAGGCAATAACAGCAATAAAGAGCTTTGTATAATAAGCATTTTAAAATAACCTTAGAATTTAGTATTTATTAATATTTTCAGCTGAATAAGATTGGTTCGGGCTGAAATTAAAACGTTTATTCAGCCATGGCTAATAAACTCAGAATTTGATTGTGTTTGCGGCGCTGAGATGCTGGCGGCAACAACTTTCATCGCCCTGGTAAGTTGACTCAGCTCAGCGGTGCTAATGATGTAAGGCGGCATAATATAAATTAAATTACTGAAAGGTCTAATCCAAACGCCTTGCGCGATAAAAGCTTGTTGTAATTTAGCGGTATTGACAGTGTGATGCATTTCAATCACCCCAACACCACCTAATACTCGGACATCTTTTACCTGTTCATATTCAATAGCCTCGGCAAGTTCTGCTTTCATTTGCATATCAATTTTGGCGATTTGAGCTGGCCATAGCTGTTGATTGATTAACTTTAAACTGGCATTTGCCGCTGCGCAGGCGAGGGGATTGGCCATAAACGTTGGGCCGTGCATAAACACGCCTGCTGGCGAGTCACTTATGCCTTTAGCAACTTCATCGCTGCACATAGTGGCGGCAAGGCTGATGTATCCACCTGTTAAGGCTTTGCCTAGGCACAGTAAATCGGGCTGAATATTGGCATGCTCATAGGCAAATAACTTTCCGGTTCGGCCAAAGCCTGTGGCTATTTCATCTAAAATAAGTAAGACATCATAGTCATCACACAATTGACGCAGTTTGCTTAAATATGCTGGTGAATAAAAGCGCATACCGCCAGCACCTTGCATTATGGGTTCGATAATCACTGCGGCGACATCTTGATGATGGCTTGCAAAAGCCTGGGTTAGGGCATCTAAATCAGCTTTAGCGAGCGTGTTGTTAGCATTGTCTGCACTTGGCTGTAATGCACTAAACCCAAATGATGTTAGCGGGGCTGGAATAAATACTTGCTTGGTGACGTTATCGCCAAACATAGTATGCATGCCGCCATCGGGATCGCATACGCTCATGGCGGCAAAGGTATCGCCATGATATCCGCGTTTCACCGTCATGATTTTTTGTTTTGTAGGTTGATGACGGCCTTGCCAGTATTGCAGTGCCATTTTGATCGCCACTTCGACGGCAATTGAGCCTGAATCGGCTAAAAACACTTTCGTGAGTGTAGGGCAAGTCATATCAACCAGTGCTTTACTGAGATCAATGGCGGGTTTGTGGGTAATACCGCCAAACATCACATGGCTGAGTTGATGCAGTTGTTGTTGCATAGCCGCGACAATATCTGGATGACCGTAGCCATGAACACATGCCCACCATGAACTGGTGCCATCAATCATTTTTCGGCCATCATCAAGTGTTAACTCACACCCTTTTCCAGATACCACTCCCTGTGCAGCAATGGGATGAGTCATTGATGTGTAGGGATGCCAAATATGCTGACGATCAAAAGCGTAGTCAATTGCGGGATCCGTTTCTGAAGAACTGCCCGGTGAAGAAACGGCAGCTTGTGAAGAATTTAGGTCGCTCATAAAATAACCATTAGTAAAGTTTGTGGTGTGCACTGCGTTGACAGTTTACGGGCTACAGGTATCCTAGCCAACATAAAATCAAAATAAAGGAATGATCCATGTCGTTAGCTGAAGTTCGCCATGATTGGCAAAAAGCAGAAATTGAAGCGCTATTTGCACTGCCAATGAATGATTTACTGTTTAAAGCCCATAGTATTCATCGTGAAAGCTTTGATCCTAACGAAGTGCAGATCAGCCGTTTATTGTCGATTAAGACCGGTGCTTGCCCCGAAGATTGTAAATATTGTCCTCAAAGTGCCCGTTATGACACTGGCCTTGAAAAAGAACGTTTATTAGAAATCGAAAAAGTGATCACTGAGGCTAAAAGCGCCAAAGCGGCAGGAGCTTCGCGTTTTTGTATGGGTGCCGCATGGCGTAATCCCCGTGACCGTGATATGCCTTACTTAACCCAAATGGTTAAAGACGTGAGAGCGTTGGGCATGGAAACTTGCATGACGTTAGGCATGTTATCTAAAGAACAATCTGATCAATTAGCCGAAGCTGGCTTAGATTACTACAACCACAATTTAGACACATCACCTGAGTATTATGGTGATGTTATTACCACGCGAACCTATCAAAATCGCATTGATACCTTAACAAACGTGCGGGCATCTGGCATGAAGGTCTGTTCAGGTGGGATTGTGGGAATGGGTGAGCAGGCGTCTGATCGCGCAGGTCTATTACAGCAGTTAGCTAATTTAGCCCAACACCCTGACTCAGTGCCAATTAATATGTTGGTTAAAGTAGCAGGCACACCTTTTGAAAAAATTGATGATTTAGATCCATTAGAGTTTGTCCGCACCATTGCTGTTGCACGTATTATCATGCCGAAATCTCGAGTCCGTTTATCTGCAGGCCGTGAAAACATGAGCGATGAACTACAGTCGATGTGTTTCTTTGCTGGTGCAAATTCAATTTTTTATGGCTGTAAATTGTTGACAACGCCGAACCCTGAAGAAAACGATGATATGAGTTTATTCAAGCGTTTAGGATTACATCCTGAGCAAGGTCCTGTCGCCAATATTGATCAAGACAGTGAAATAGTGGCCAAAGCCAGCGCCCAAAAAGACAAGGCGACTAAACAGTTTTATGATGCTGCAGCGCTGTAAACGTTGAGCCGAATAGAGCAGGTATGGCGGGTAATCGCATGGCTGTTATGTTGCGATGGCATTCAGTTGCCATTGCATTGAGTTAAAATTATCATAAATTGGCATCACAATGGCGCATCCGCTTACTGATAAAATCACCCAACAATTAGCCCAGCAGCAGGCCACTGGCTTATTGCGTCAGCGAAAATTGTTAGGCTTTGGTACAGATACCAATGTTATTAATGTGGATTTTAGCCACAATGATTATCTTGGCTTAGCTTCATCAGTTGAATTAGCCCAAGCACTTTATCAAGGCGCATTAACCTATGGGGTTGGCAGTAAAGCATCGCCTCTGGTCAGTGGTTATGGCGCAGCGCATCAGCTGCTGGAACAAAAATTATGTGACATCACCGGCCATCAAGCCTGCATGTTGTTTTGTTCGGGTTTTAGTGCCAACAGTGCACTGATGAAAACCTTATTTACCAGTACTGATGTGGTGATAGCCGATAAACTAGTGCATGCCTCAATTATTGATGGCATTGTTGATAGCGGCGCTAAATTGGTTCGTTACCTTCATAATGATATAGACAGTGCAGCCCACCTTTTAGCCAAACACCCAAACAATGTACTGATCACCGAAAGTGTGTTCAGTATGGATGGCGATAGCGCGCCTATCAAAGCATTAAGTGCGCTTTGTCAGCAACATAACAGCTGGTTGATTGTTGATGATGCCCATGGTTTTGGCGTGGTTGACTTACATGGTTGTGCCGCTATTACCGCCAAACAAGCTGATATTCAAGTGGTGACTTTTGGCAAAGCCTTAGGCTGCCAAGGTGCAGCAATTTTGGCTAGTCAGGATATCATTGATTTTTTAGTGGCGAATGCTCGTCACTATATCTATTCGACCGCTTTGTCCCCAGCGAATGCGTATCTGGCATTTTCTGCAATTGAATTTATCGAGAAATCCCCCCATTTACCGTCTCAGCTTAATGGTAATATCGCCTTGTTCAGACGCTTATCAACCGAAGCGGGCATTAAGTTGACGGCCTCGCAGACGGCGATTCAGCCGATTATTATTGGGGATAATTCCTTGACTATGGCGGTGGCTGAATCACTGGCTCTAAAAGGCTTTAAGGTTGGCGCGATACGATCACCCACAGTGCCTGCTGGTCGAGCAAGACTGCGTATTACGCTAAATGCTCAACATAGTCCAGCACAGATAACCCAACTTGTTGCCCAGCTTGCTTTGTTGTTAACAGACCTGTCCATTGAGAATCAATAGATGTTAGATAAATCGGTTGCCGATACCTTTTCCCATGCGGCCAGTTTTTATAAACAACATGATGTGCTACAGCGGATCACAGCCAAAGCATTACAGGATAATGCCACATTAACTGGCCATCTGGCCGATATTGGTTGCGGTCCCGGCACTTGTTTTAAGCATTTTCCAGAGGTCTCAAACGTCACCGCAATCGACATTGCAGCGGGCATGTTAGAACAGGTGAAGTTGAATTACCCTCAGTACGCAATCCTTAATTGTGACGCGCAATCCCTTACGCTCAGAGGCAATAGTGTCGACAGTGTTTACTCAAATCTTGCGCTGCAATGGTGTGAAGATTTCCCAAAAGCCGTGAATGAAATTGAGCGAGTGTTAGTTGATAACGGTTTTTGCCATCTCGCCATCGTGGCCGATGGCAGTTTACCTGAGCTACAAACATTAGGATTTAGAACCAACCAATTTGCCAGCATGCCCAGCTTGTTAAGTGCTTTTGGTGTTAAAGATGCATCGATACCTTCGTGCAACAGCAGTTGGAGGGTTTTGCAGGCAAAAGTTGAAAAAGTGACTGTGTATTTTGATGATTTACGCAGTTTATTGTATTCAATTAAAGGCGTTGGTGCATCTGCGGGGCAGGTCGGCAATCAATCACGGGCGATGTTATCAAAATCTGCTTGGCAAGAGCGGGTGTTATTAGCACAAGGACTTGCCAGCGAAAAGGGCATTCCTTTGACTTACCATATTGCTTATATCCACGCGCAAAAGCGTTAACGTTCAATAATGATGGGTGTTTTACATCTTCTTTAAAGTAGGCAAAAGATGATTTACTTTGTGACGGGTACTGATACCGATAGCGGTAAAACGTTAATTTCTTCAGCGTTACTGTATTTAGCTCAAGGCAATAAGTGTGGCTTTAAACCCATTGCATCGGGCTGTGAGTTAACGCCAGATGGATTGAGAAATGCCGATGCGCAAGCTTTGATGGCACAGTCGAACATGGGTTTAAGCTATCAACAGGTTAACCCTATTGCATTTGAACCTGCCATAGCACCGCATATCGCCGCTCAGCATACTGCAAGGGTATTAGATGCTAAAGAGGTTGTGGCACACCTGTTGTCTACGCCTATGCTAACGGCTGATTTTGCGTTAATTGAAGGCGCAGGAGGCTGGCGATTACCTTTAGGCCATAATCAATATTTGTCGGACAGTGTTAAGCAGCTTGATGCTTATGTACAACACAATCATGCTGAACGAATCGGTGTTATTTTAGTGGTAGGCATGAAGCTAGGGTGTTTGAATCATGCGTTATTGACGTTACAAGCCATTGAAGCCGATGGCTTACACCTTGTGGGTTGGGTCGCTAATCAGGTGGATGCCAACATGAGTGAAATAGCCGCCAATTTGGCAAGTTTACAGCAAATGATGACCGCGCCTTATTTAGGTTATGTGCCTTATTTATCTCAGCCTAGCGCAGAGCGCGCCGCGACTTATTTGGCCCTTGATGCCATTAGCCTGTAGGCAAATACCAGTGGTAACTACATATTCTTAGCTTGAAAGAACAAATGCATATCAACCAGCCCTTTGCACCGCTAACGGTGTTGAGTTTACTTGCAATCTAGCTATTGATACGCAAATTTGCTTTGTTATCTGGGCAAAGTTCAAGTTTGAACTTAACTGATGGAATATTTTAATTTTAAATATTTTTATTCATCTCTTAATCTGAGTTGAGGTCAAATATAAAAAAGGCTTAATCAGATTTGATTAAGCCTTTAAACATCGCCAGAGCAAAGATTCTTGTCTGTTTTGTTGCTGAGTATTATTAGCTTTAAGCTTTAAACGTGCTCCAAATTGGCGCATGATCTGACGGTTTTTCAATGCCGCGTAACGCATAATCGACATCAGACTCGACCACATTGGCCGCTAAAGATGTCGTTGCTAAAATTACATCAATGCGTAGACCGCGATTGTCATCAAAGCCCTTGCTACGGTAATCAAACCACGAATATCGTTCTGTACGCGTAGGATGTAATTGACGGAAACTGTCAACAAACCCCCAATCTAGCAAGGTTTTTAGCCATTCACGTTCTTCAGGTTGAAAACTACACTTACCCGTTTTTAACCAACGCTTGGCATTGGGCTCACCAATTCCTATGTCTATATCTAGTGGTGAGATATTAATGTCACCAATAACAGCGATATCTTCATCAGGCGTATGATGGTTATTTAAATGGGTCATTAAATCTTGATAAAACTTACGCTTAGCAGGATATTTTGTTTCATGATGAATACTTTCGCCCTGGGGGAAGTAGCCATTAATGACGGTCAATACCCGGCCATTGTCTTGCATAAATTGACCAATGATTAATCGGCGCTGCGCGTCTTCAGCATCACTATCAAAGCCTTTTAATACCTTTAACGGTTCGGCTTTAGACAACATAGCTACGCCATAATGGGCCTTACCACCATGGTAGTGAACCTTGTATCCCATGGCTTCAACATCAGCTACTGGAAACGCTTCATCATGAACTTTGGTTTCTTGTAAACCAATGATATCAGGCTGGTGACTGTCAATTAATGCTTGTAATTGATGTAGGCGAGCACGCAGGCCATTGATATTAAATGAGACTATCTTCATTACGGTAGTACACGCTTAAAAGGTTTTACGATAACGCTTTTATATACGCCAGCCGCAATATATGGGTCGACATCGGCCCATGCTTGTGCTTCTTCTAATGAGGCGAAATCGGCAACCACTAATGAACCGGTAAATCCAGCTTCTCCTGGATTTTCGTTATCAATTGCAGGATGTGGTCCGGCAGTTAATAAACGGCCTTCATCGGCTAAAGCCTGCAATCGAGCAAGGTGATCTGCGCGCACTGATAAGCGTTTTTCTAAACTGTTTTCAACATCTTGAGAAGAAATCATATACCACATAGTCAAGGCTCCATTTGTTTTATAAGGTCGATGTAAAGTAAATAATTATATAAATCGGGTTAAAAAATTTTACCCATTCTGCCATTACGGCTGGGTTTCTTCGGGTGGTTTTTCCATGTGTTTAAAGAGATAAACAACGGTTAACACGGTATTGATTAGGGTCAGTGCTGTTAAACCAAATACCTTAAAGTTAACCCAAGTTTCTAGTGGTAGGCTAAAAGCAACGTATATATTTACAACGCCGCAGATGATAAAAAAGGCGACCCAATACCAGGTGACGTGTGCCCAGATGGTATCTTTTACCTGGATCTCTTTGCCAAGCATACTTTTAAGGGCTGGTTTGCCCATGAGTTGACTTACCGCTAAACCCACAGCAAATAGGCCATAGACGATGGTGACTTTCCACTTAATAAATGCATCATCATGAAAAAACAGGGTTAATGCACCAAATACGGTCACCATAGCAAAGGTAATTAAATGCATTTTTTCGATGTGTTTATACAGTAAATAGGTAACGACAAGTTGAACGGCGGTAGCGGCAATTAAGGCGCCGGTTGCGGTATAAATATCGGCAAATTTATACACGGCAAAAAAAATGATTAAAGGTAAAAAATCAAGCAGTTGTTTCATGTTAGTTCACATTCACTGTTGGTATTAAGGCCCATTAGCCTTATCAAAATAAGGCGTGAGTGTAGCATGTATCCGCGCGTATCGAGAACCCTTGACATGCTGAAAAACGTGCTTGATAGATTAACAATGATTCATTGCCCAACTTTTAGTAATAGCGTGTTGTCGTTTGAAAATGCATTCGTTGGTTGATGGAAAACCAATAGCATTTGGGCTGCGTGTTCTTTAATTAGCTGTATTTATTCTGATAATTCCATATGGAATAACGGATATCCTAAAAACACGATTTCGATATGACATGATGTCAACATTATCCTGTAGGAGTGACATCATGAAATTACGTCTTTTATGCTTATCGCCATTAGCATTGTTAGTTTGCTTACCTGTTAGCGCCAGTGGGTTATTTTTGCAAGAGGCTGTGTATGCTAACCAGGGCACTGCTGGGGCTGGAGATGGCGTGTATACCGGTTCTGCTGCATCAATTTGGGTTAACCCTGCGGTGATGTCGATTATGAACGGCAATCAAACGACGGTTAACGGGGTAATTTTAGATTTAGGGGTTGATTATTATGATCAAGATAACCCTTATGACCGCAACGGAAAAAGCCAAGACTATATCGGTTCAGCTGCCATGTTTCATGTGCAGCAGTTAACCGATGACTTACATTTAGGATTAGCGGTGGCGACGGCTGGAGGCTCAGGATTAGATTACAGTGCCAATTGGGCGGGTGATTTACAACTGGAAAATATCAATTTACTCACTTTACAATTTAACCCTTCGTTAAGTTATAAGCTAAATGATCAATGGTCCGTTGCCGTTGGCGCGCAAATTAATTTTGCTTCAATGGACGCGCGGATGGTGAAAAGCGATCTTGCAAGTGAAACTGATTGGGCTTTGGGTTATAACGCGGGTGTTGTTTATCAAGCTTCTGAGCAGTTAACCCTTGGCTTGAGTTATCGTTCTAAAATAGAACATGATTTTAACGGCAATATAGACTCAGATATCGGCGCGAAGTTACCGACTGATGGCACACTAATCACCCTAGACAGATACCAAATGGACACTTCTTTGGTGGCGATTGCCGATTTTAGTGCACGCTACAAAATTAATGCTCAGTGGGCGGTTATGTCGACTATCCAATGGCATCAATGGAGTGATTGGGACAGTAGTCCAATCTTGTTTGATGGCACGGTTAACGGTAATCGCAAGACCGTTGATTTAACACAAACTCGCGATTGGGATGATGTTTGGCATTACGGGATTGGCGCAGAATATGCGATTAATCCTAATTGGACATTGAAAGCGGGTGTGTCTTATGAAACCTCACCTCAAGAAGACGCAAGTAAGCAAACGCCAGATATCCCAGTAGGTAGTCAGTTACGTTATTCGGTTGGGGCGAGTACCATGATCGGTCAGACAAAATTGGATATGTTCTATGAGTTTGCTGATTTAGGTAAAGTAGACATTAGCCAAGATGGCTTAGGGCTGGGATTAGCCAATGATTATCTGCTTAATGGTTATTTTGAAGGGCGCATGCATTTTGTTGGTTTTGCGCTAACATTTTAATTTCGCCTAATGAAAAGGCGCCAATGTTTTTTGGATCCTTTTTCATATTCAGTTTTTCGAATTAATTTTGGCGTGTTGATTGTGGCATTTTTTCTAATGCGGTTAACCACAAATGAGATTCTTTTAATAGTTCTGCACTTTTGGGGGACAATAAAGGGTTAGACATTTCAAATTCTATCCGTTTGTTCAGTTGTGCTTTTTCAATCACCCCTGCCGTAATGGGGTGGTTTTGAAATAACTTATCAAAACTGCCATCATTTATGGCAAGGCGTAAACCAAACTCAATTCGTTCTGCCAGATGTTTATTTTGCTTATGGACGAAAAAATAAATAGGCGAGGCGTAACGCAACAAGAGGTGTTGTTCTAAGGCAATATCATCGCTACGTGCAAGTTCATCCCAGGGTTCATGAATCGCGCGGGGAAAGTAATCAAACCTTTCTTGGGATAGCATGGCCAATAAATTACTGGCAGAGCCTGAAACTACTTTAAAACCATTTCGTTCTAATATTTCAGTATCTGGCCAATCCACACCTTGGCCTATAATGATTTTTTTAAAGGCATTTAAAGAGTTCACTTGGTCAAACTTGGCTTGCTCACCTTGACGAATAATGCCAATTCGATAACCCATAAGGCCTTTTAATAATGGAATATATATCGCTTGTAGTTGATTTTCTCTTTCTATCGATGTCATGGTCCACACAATATCAAGATGTTGTTTGGACTCCACTAACTTAATTGTTCGTCCTTGTGGCATTTCAATTTCCACAGGCGTCATTTTATAAGGGCCAAACTTGGGTTCACTTTTTTGCATGGCCATTTCAAGCAGCGAAATATAATAGGCTTGTTTGGGGTCAACAAATTGCGCTGATAAGTTATACCTGACTTCTGTCATTGGAGCAGGGGCATTATTTGCTTGAGCAAAAAAGCTCAGTGGTATGAAAAATGTGATCAACAATATGTAATATATACGGTTTATTTCCATGGCATCCTGTCCAATAAGAGTTTGTAGCAGCTAGTATAGCAGCATAACAAAATGGAGCCGCGATGGGCTCCATTATCATTGATGACTCTACTGACTACAATTACAACGCGGTAGCGGCTTTCATGTCGGCAGTGAACGCAGCCAGTTTGGCTAGCAGTGTGGTTTCATCATGTTGATGTGCTTCAATAATTTTGACGACTGCAGAACCTGAAATGGCTCCAGCAGCACCCGATTTTATCGCTTCACGTACTTGTGATGGCTCGGCAATACCAAAGCCTAATAATGGTGGCGGGGCGTTAAACTCAGCCAGTTGTGCCAAAATTTGCTCGACAGGTGTGCCTGCTTTCGATTCGGTTCCCGTTACCCCAGCGCGTGATAATAAATAGGTATAACCCGCACCCGATTCACTGACCTGTTTTAACGTTTGTGTGCTTGCATTGGGCGGCGCAATAAATATAGGGGCTATGCCATGTGCTTTAGCGGCTTGGCTAAATGGCGCAGACTCTTCTACTGGCACATCGGCAATTAATACCGAGTCCACTCCCGCAGCTTGTGCTTTGGCATAAAAGTGGTCAATACCATTAGCAAAAACCAGGTTAGCGTAAAGTAACAGACCAATAGGCAGTTCAGGGTAAAGTGCGCGTATTTGGGATATCAATTCAAAACAATCGTCTGGTGTGGTACCTGCTGCTAATGCGCGTAAATTCGCACCTTGGATCACTGGTCCATCAGCTAATGGGTCTGAAAACGGAAAGCCAAGCTCTAGGGCATCTGCACCATTTTCTACCAAGGTTTTAATGATGTTAAAAGACACCTCTAAACCAGGATCTCCTATGGTAACAAAGGGCACAAATGCACCTTGTTGTTTTGCTTTTAATGCGCCAAACGCCGCCTGATATCGATTACTCATTGCCGCTCTCCTGTGCTTTGGCTGCTAAAATGTCTGAAACGGTGAAAATATCTTTATCGCCTCGGCCGGATAAATTAACCACTAAGATAGTCTCTTTAGTTGCTTCTTTGGCCATCTTTACTGCATATGCCAGTGCATGAGCAGATTCAAGTGCCGGAATAATGCCTTCTGTACGGGCCAGTAATTGGAACATGTCTAATGCTTCATCATCAGTAGCCGACTCGTAACGTGCACGGCCAATGGCATTTAAATGAGCATGCTGTGGACCAACAGATGGAAAATCTAAACCCGCAGAAACAGAGTAAGACTCTTCAATTTGGCCATGGCTGTCTTGCATTAATGGCGCCTTCATACCGAAGAATATGCCCGTTTTACCGTGTTTAAGCGGTGCACCGTGCATTGGTGTGTCAATACCTTTACCTGCTGGCTCAACACCAATTAACTCAACTGAAGGTTCATCAATAAAATCAGCAAACATCCCAATGGCGTTTGAACCACCACCCACACAGGCAATAACCGCATCAGGCAAACGGCCTTCTTTTTCTAAAATTTGTTTTTTGGTTTCTTCGCCAATAATGCGTTGAAACTCCCGTACTATTGTCGGAAAAGGATGCGGGCCCGCAGCCGTACCCAGTAAATAGTGCGCCTTGTCATAACTGCCAGACCAATCGCGCATCGCCTCATTACAGGCATCTTTTAGTGTGGAAGAACCAGAGGTAACCGGGATGACTTCTGCGCCCATGAGTTTCATTCTGAACACGTTTGGCGATTGACGTTCGACGTCTTTCGCGCCCATGTAAACTTTACATTTAAGGCCTAATAATGCACAGGCAAGCGCGGTAGCCACGCCATGTTGCCCTGCGCCTGTTTCAGCGATAATCTCTTTTTTACCCATGCGTTTAGCAAGTAATGCTTGCCCTAACACTTGGTTGGTTTTGTGTGCGCCGCCATGAAGTAAATCTTCCCTTTTAAGGTAAATTTTCACCATTGGGTTAGGACTTAAATTCCGGGTCAGCGTTAATGCCGTTGGACGGCCGGCGTAGTTTTTCAGTAAGTCGGTAAATTCGGCTTGAAATTCGGGGTCAGCTTGCGCTTCAACAAAAGCGGTTTCGAGCTGTTTTAATGCGGGCACCAAAATTTGAGGGACGTACATTCCGCCATATTCGCCGAAATAAGGGTTCAGCTTTAACTTATCCATAATATTGTCCTATTGTTCAATCGATTTAGCACTTTGACTAAGTCAGCGATTCTAGTGAAATTTTATTCTGGACTCAGCCGATTGGGGCTAAGTCTTCAATTTGTTTAGTTAGTACAGTGTGTTGAACTGGGTACTCGTTTTGTATTAATCACGTCTTAGCTCGGTAAATACCTGCGCCACTAACGCGTGGTCTTTTATGCCTGGGCTGGACTCAACACCTGAGTTGAAATCTAAGCCGTAAAACCCCTGTTGCGAGGCCGCATAGGCATTATTGGCTGATAATCCGCCGGCAAGCATGGCTTGCGATTTATGCTCAATTTCCAGCTGCCAATTAAACGATTGGCCGGTACCACCAAATTGGGCCTGGGTTTTACTGTCATATAAATATCTATCTGCGCCTTTGGGTGCTGGTGATATTTGTTGTGTTTGACTATCAATTGCAACGGCTTTCCATATCTGACAAGGCAGATTTAATGCTGCAAGTTGCTGAGCTAATTCAGCTATTTCAAGTTCTGTTTCATCGCCATGTAACTGCACTGCATGCAGTGTTAATGCTTGAACTGCGGTAATAATATCTTGGGTGTTGGCATTAACAAACACGCCCACCAAGTTCAGGCTTATGTGTAGTGATTGCATCTGCGAGACTAATGCTTTTGCTTGTTCAAGCGTGACATTACGTGGTGATTTTGGGTAGAAAATTAACCCGCCAAACACTCCACCTGACTCAGCAACAGCTTGAATGTCTTCAATTTGGGTTAAGCCGCACACTTTATGATTGCCGAATACTAACTGACGGCAAGCTAAATCGATATCATCTTGCGCCATAATTGAGCTACCAACAAGATAACCATCAACCAAAGGATTGAGACGTTGAATTTGCTGATGATGATAAATACCGGATTCGCTGATCACCACTCGGTCGGCTGGAATATGCGGTGCTAATAACTCGGTTGTGGCTAAATCAGTTGATAGATCACGTAAGTTACGGTTGTTGATACCAATAATTGGCGCATTTAGATCAATCGCTCGTTGCAATTCTGCTTCGTTACTGACTTCGGTTAAGGTATCTAGCTGGTATTTAGCGGCTTCAGCGGCCAATAAACGATATTGCGCATCGTCTAATACCGACAACATTAGCAATACCGCATCGGCGCCCTGATGAGCAGCTAATTTAACCTGATAAACATCAACAAAGAAGTCTTTACATAATATTGGTTGGGTCACTCGAGCCCGTACTTGTGGAATGTAATCCATGTCGCCCTGAAAAAACTGCTCATCAGTCAATACCGAAATACCGGCAGCATATTTTGTATAAATGTCTGCAATGGCTTCAACATCAAATAATGGGCGGATTAATCCTTTAGACGGGCTGGCCTTTTTACATTCAAAAATATATTGCGCATTAGGCTGTTTTAAAGCATCGAATAAACTGCGGTCAGATATTTTAGGTTGTAAACTTACCTCAGGAAAACGCAGTTTTAATGCGGCAATATGGGCAACTTTAGTATCGACAATACGGGTCAATACATTACTTATCGGTTGAATTTGTTGACTCATTCTATCGTTACCCTTGTGTTGACGCTTGACTGGTGGCGGCAAGTTCAGTTAATACATTTATCGCTTTGCCACTGGCTAAGGTAGCTAAAGCCAGCTGAGTTCCCGCTTGCACAGAATCGGCTACGCCGCTGACATATAATGCACATCCGGCGTTAATCGCAACAGCATCACGTTGTGCGGCTTCGCCTTGTCCTTTTAAAATAGCTTGAGTAATTAGGGCATTTTCGCTTGGCTCTCCGCCCGTGAGTAAACTGATATCTGCACGCGCCACGCCTAATTCTTCAGGGGTGAGGGAATAGAATCGAATATCACCATTATTGAGTTCAGCCACCTGAGTCTCGCCGTGTAAAGCCACCTCATCTAAACCGCTGCCGTGAACCACCATTGCTCGTTTTACGCCTAAAGCATTGAGCACATTCACAATAGGAGCTAATAAAGTGGGTGTATAAACACCCAGTAGCATAAATTCAGGCTTAGCAGGATTAATGAGTGGCCCCAAAATATTGAAAATGGTACGAGTTTTAAGGGCTTGGCGAACCGGAACAGCATGGCGAACCCCTGCATGATAATGCGGAGCAAACAAAAAACATAAACCGAGTTTATCGATGGCAGCACTGGACTCTTCAGGCGTCATGGTTAGCCCAATTCCGCAATGTGCGAGTAAGTCAGAAGAACCTGATTTGCTTGAGACGCCACGGTTACCGTGTTTAGCTACTTTAGCACCAGCCGCGGCCGCAACAAAAGCCGCTGTAGTTGAAATGTTTATGGTATTAAAGCCATCACCACCGGTACCGACAATATCGACCACTCCAGTACTAATAGACTGTTGGCTGCGAGCAAAAGGCTTGGCGGCCTGACGTAATGCATCAGCGGCGCCGGTGATTTCATCAATGGTTTCACCGCGCATTTTCAATGCGACTAACATGCCTGCCATGGCAATTGGATCCATTTCACCAGCCACTATATTGGCAAATAAGCTTGCACTTTGTTCACGCGTTAATGCATTACCTTGATATAAGGTATCTAATAAGGTTTGAGTTGAAACTGCTGATGTTGACATTATCGGCCTCCTTGAGCGATTGAGGGCGTTGTTAAATAGGTCAGCGTTTGGGTGAGCAGCTGACTTCCCAAGGTGGTAAGAATGGATTCTGGATGAAACTGAAAGCCCACCGCTTTATGTGCATCATGCAAAATAGCCATTGGCATTTCATCGGTTGTGGCGATTATATCAAGGCAATCTGGCACCTTTGTTGCCACTAAGCTGTGGTAACGCGCCACGGGTAAAGGCGAAGGTAAATTTGCAAATACGCCTTTGCCGCTATGAATGGTCGGGCTGGCTTTGCCATGTACTACAAATGGTGCTCGTTCTACTTTGCCACCATAATATTCCACCATGGCTTGGTGTCCCAAACAAATGCCTAACATGGGGACTTTTCCTGCCACTTTACCAATCAACTCCATCATGCAACCGGCTTCATGCGGTGCACCTGGGCCTGGAGACAACACGAGTGCGGCATGCTGGGTTTCGCTCAACAACTTTTCAGCTAAATAGTCAGCGCTAACATCATTACGGTAAATCAATACTTCAAAACCCAAGCTTCTAAATTGATCCACCAGGTTGTAGGTAAAAGAGTCAAAATTATCCAGCAAATATAATTTCATTTTGGTCGTTGATGGCGTAACTGAAGCGCTCATAGTCCGCCTCCTAATTTAATTGCGGTGATCACAGCTTGTGCTTTTTGGCGGGTTTCATCGGCCTCTGCTTGTGGGTCTGAATCGAATACCACACCTGCGCCAGCTTGAATGTGGGCGACATCGTTTTTGACAAAAGCAGAGCGGATAACAATGCAGGTGTCCATATCACCTAGACCATTTAAGTAACCGACAGCGCCGCCATAACTGCCTCGGCGCGCTTGTTCTGCCTCACGAACCAGTTGTGAGGCCCTAACCTTAGGTGCGCCTACAAGTGTGCCCATGTTCATACAGGCTTGGTAAGCATGTAAGGCATCTAAATCGTTACGAAGTTGACCTGTCACACGGCTCACTAAGTGCATCACGTGTGAATAACGATCCACTTTTAATAATTCTGCGACTTTACGGCTCCCGCTTTGGCTAATGCGAGCAATGTCGTTACGGGCTAAGTCAACTAACATTAAATGTTCAGACAACTCTTTTTTATCTAAACGCAGTTCTAATTCAATGCGGCTGTCTAAATCAAAATCAATTTGTCCGTCTGAAGTTTTACCGCGCTTACGAGTACCCGCAATCGGATAGACTTCTACCTGGTTATTTGCCGCTTCATATTTAAGTGCTGACTCAGGTGATGCGCCAAATAAAGTAAAATCAGGGCCACGAAAGTAAAACATATATGGGCTAGGATTGGTTTTACGTAGCGCACGATAAGCCCCAAGTGTGTTGGGGCAGGGCAAACTAAAACTGCGTGAAGGTACTACTTGGAAAATATCACCAGCAACGATGTGTTCTTTTAAGTCGACCACGGTTTTTTTGTATTGGTCATCACTGATGTTAACCGTTTCGTCAGCAATAATGGGCACTAACGCTTTGGCGGCTTTGATGGACTGGCACTGAGCTATTAACTGTTGGCGCTGCACCGTTAGCAAGTCAGAAATGCTTGGGTCCTGACTGAATTGCTGGCTGATGATATCGGCTTTTTGCAATTTGTGGTCAATTAAAATTAGGGTTTCAGCTAAGTAGAATAAGTAATCAGGACATTCATTACTGGCATTGGGGACTGGCGGTAATGGCTCTACCGTATCGATTAGGTCATACGCTAAAACACCACCAAGGAATAAGTCTTCAAATTGTGGTTGTTCATCCGTTTGAATGTATTTAACTAAGGCTCGTAAACCGTCTAATGGTGAGGTCGATTTTAAGCGGGCATCTTCATCTTGTAAGCTGGTAGCTTTTGCTAAAACAATCGTTAATGAGTCTTGGCTTAAGGTGTTTTTACTCGAAAATTGCTCAGTAAAGAAAATATCTATTGGTGCAAGTAAGCTTTGACCATTGGCACTTAAGGCGCTGAAGGTTAACTGGTAACCATCACATTGAATCATTAATGCACCGTGGGTTAGCACTATGCTTTTTAAATGATCCTTACTGTCAATTTCAGCTGATTCCAATAACATGGTATGCGGTGCATTGTGGGTGACATGTTCATACAGGCTTAAAGGATCTGCATGATAGGTTAACGGCTGTTTTACCGTACTCACTTGGGCGATTTGTTTTGCTGTCATATTACTGCCTTCGTTTAATGCTTTGTCGATTGCTTTGCCGAGTCATTGATAAAACACTGAGTCGATAATCACATCAAAAATAGTTATTTAACCTCTGAGCGTGGGCCAAATAACAAGAAAGCCCACATCTCTGCGGGCTTTCTTGTAAAATCTTGTCTCTTAAAATGAGCGCAACGCTTCACACAACCCGTTAATTTGGGAAGTGCCACCACCAAGTAATGTTTTGAGAAGCAATAATGTGTGTCATGCGTATCAATCTAAGTTTGTTTTCGTGCCTATAGGAAACCTTAGCTGGTGTTTAATGTCAATTGAATATTGCTCATTATGCTAATAAATGAGCAATTATTTGGCTTTGTTGAAGCTTTGTTGGTCTATCTTGCTCTTATCTCGAGATTTATTTACATAATCACAAAGCTTTTAGTTGGAGTATCAAGTACAATAAGCGCATGAATACTGAATCTATCTTGGCTGATTTACATAGCCACACAACCGCATCAGATGGCATGTTATCCCCATCAGATTTAGTGGCTCGCGCGCTGGAAAAAGGCGTGCAAATGTTATCGATAACCGATCATGATACGGTTGATGGCTTAGCTGAAGCTCACTTCTTTAATCGTCAACAGTCTGAACCATTAATCCTCATTGATGGCACTGAAATCTCTACCCGTTGGAACAACTTTGATATCCACATAGTGGGGCTGAATATTGATAAAAATCAGCCTGAGCTTTTGGCTTTTCTATCATCTCAACGTGAGTTACGTGAAGTGCGAGCACAAGAAATTGGCGTTCGGTTAGCTAAAGCCGGTATTGATGGTGCCTACCAAGGGGCCAAAGCAATAGCGGGTGATGCAGCCTTAAGCCGTGGACATTATGCCAGATGGTTAGCCGACAATGGTTATGCCAGTGACATGCCCAGTGTGTTTAAGCGCTATTTAGCCCGGGGAAAAACGGGTTATGTTCCCAATAATTGGGGCGATATGGCCAATGCAATAAATGTGATCCATCAAGCAGGCGGTTTAGCCGTTTTAGCGCATCCTAGTGGTTACAAATTGTCAGCAAAGTGGCTTAAAAAATTGGTTAAAGATTTTGCTGAGGCGGGTGGTGACGCCATGGAAGTGGTGCTTGGGCAGCAAACCATTGATGACAGAAATAACTTACTTGCATTATGCCACCAACACCAGTTAATGGGATCGTTGGGAAGTGATTTTCACTTTATAAGCAATTGGATAGAATTAGGTAAAAATTTATATCAACCCCAAGGTGTGACTTGGGTTTGGCAATCAGAATCTTGGATGGAACGGTAATGAGCCAATTTTTTTATATACATGAAGACAACCCACAAGCCAGATTGATTAATCAAGTTGTGGAAATATTAAAACAGGGTGGGGTTATCGTATACCCAACCGACTCAGGCTATGCACTGGGTTGTATGATTGGCGATAAAAATGCAATGACACGTATGGTTCGCATTCGCCAAATTGATAATGATCAAAACTTTTCGCTGATGTGTCGTGATTTATCTGAGCTAGCTAATTTTGCTAAAGTCGATAATCAGGCTTACCGTTTGCTAAAAAGCTGTACCCCAGGCCCTTACACATTCATTTTTAAAGCCAGTAAAGAAGTGCCACGCCGTTTGCAGTGTGAGAAAAAACGCACTATTGGTATTCGTGTTCCGGATAATTTGATTTTACAAGCATTATTAGAAGCCTTGGGTGAGCCTTTAATGTCGACCAGTTTAGTGATGCCAAATGAAGAGCATGCTGAGTCTGATCCAGAGCATATTCGCGATATTCTTGAGCATCAAGTTGAAGGCATTGTATTAGGTGGTTATTTGCCTGAAAAACAAACCACGGTTATCGATATGTCTGATGATGAAATGAAAATCCTACGCTACGGTGCTGGTGATACATCAGCGTTTGAATAGTAACTATCCCGTTTAAAGATAATGGTATAAACCTTGTGTATTAATGCGTATAATCGCGCGCTGAGTTTTAGCTTGCCGATTTTTAGGTGGTTATAAACATATTCAATTGAAAACGGAGCGGTATGCAGGGTCATCAACAAAGCCTTCCATTAGCCATCGTTCGCGGGCAAGCGTTAGAGACTATGCCCATTGATTTGTTTATTCCGCCCGAAGCGCTAGAGGTATTCTTAGAGTCGTTTGAAGGGCCGTTAGATTTACTTTTATATTTAATCCGTAAACAAAAGTTGGATGTAGTTGATTTACCCATTCAGCAAATATCTCAACAATATTTACTTTATATTGAAGTATTAACTGAGGCGCGGATTGAATTAGCTGCTGACTATTTAGTGATGGCAGCAACCTTAGCGGAAATCAAATCACGCTTATTGTTACCTAAAATGGTCACTGAAGATAACGTGGAAGAAGATCCAAGGGTCATGCTTATTAGGCAGTTAAAAGCTTATGAAGTGATAAAGCAAGCGGCATACGATTTAGATGAGTTACCTCGACTAGAGCGGGATGTGTTTCAAGTCAGTGCTGCGAGAGCACCAAGTATTAAACCTATTATTGTTCCACCTGATGTGACCTTGTTTGAACTAGCAAGGGCATTTGGTGAGGTACTTAAACGCATTGATGCCAATGAAGATCATCATGTAAAACGAGAGCAGCTTTCTACTCGTGAGCGCATGAGCCAAATTTTAGCTAAACTATCCAGTAGTGATTACCTGCAATTTGAGCAGTTATTTGATTTTGAAGAAGGCCGTGCTGGTGTAGTCGTGAGTTTTTTGGCGTTAATGGAACTTGTCAAAGAGTTATTAGTTGACGTGGTTCAAAATGAACCTTTTGCGACTATATACATTAAAGCAAAGTGATCTTAAAGAAGCGTACATAACCATGCCGACACCAATAAACCCGACTCAATTGAAACAGTTAATCGAAGCCAGTTTATTTGTTTTAGCAAAACCTATGACCATCAAAGCGCTAAAAGAAACCGTATTAGCCGACTTTAGTGTGTCACGGATGAAAATAAAATCCGCTGTGGAAGAATTACAGCAAGAATACCAAGAGCGTGGTGTTCAATTAGTGAAAGTCGCTGGTGGATATCGCTTTCAAACTCAAGAAATACTTAGCCCTTTTTTACAGCCGTTATGGCAAGAAAAAGCCCCTAAATATTCTCGTGCAACCATGGAAACCTTAGCCGTGATTGCCTATCGTCAACCTGTAACTCGGGGCGATATTGAACAAGTAAGAGGTGTGGCGATCAGCAGTCACATCATAAAAAGCTTAGCTGATAGACATTGGATAAAAGTGGTTGGACACAAAGAAGTGCCGGGCAGACCTGCACTGTATGCAACCACCACTGAATTTTTATCTTATTTTGGCTTAAACAAATTAGCTGATTTACCAGAGCTAAATGATATTGAGTCACTTCAAGCGATGTTTGAAATTGCCCAAAAGGCACCACAAGATGTGGATTCAAGCTCGCAAGAACAAACTAAAGAGTAATACTAATGAGTGAAAAGTTGCAGAAAGTCTTGGCCCGTGCAGGCCATGGCTCCCGTCGTGAGATGGAGGCATGGATTGCTGCAGGCCGAGTTAGTATTGATGGTGAAATTGCGAATTTAGGCGATCGGGTTGAAGCGGACGTTAAAGTACGTATCGATGGTCGCGCAATTTCATTAAAGTCAGCGGATGAAGTGATATGTCGTGTGTTGGCATACCATAAACCTGAAGGCGAGATTTGCTCTCGTAAAGATCCTGAAGGTCGTCCAACGGTTTTCCAACGCTTACCCAATATGCGTGATTCACGTTGGGTTGCAGTGGGGCGTTTAGACATTAACACCTCTGGTTTATTGTTGTTCACCTCAGATGGTGAATTAGCAAACCGTTTGATGCACCCATCAAATGAAGTAGACCGTGAATATGCGGTACGTACTTTCGGTGAAGTGCCTGAAGCTGCTGTACATCGTTTACGTAATGGCGTCACCCTAGAAGATGGCCCAGCGCAGTTTGACAGTATCAAACCTGCTGGTGGTGAAGGGATTAACCAATGGTGGCATGTTACCTTGCGTGAAGGCCGTAATCGTGAAGTTAGACGTTTATGGGAATCACAAGAAGTACAGGTTAGCCGATTAATCCGTATTCGTTACGGTATGGTTGAGTTACCCAAATCATTACCACGCGGTGGTTGGTTAGAGTTGCCATTAGACCAAGTGAATTATTTGCGTCAAGTGGCTGGTTTAGAGCCTGAAACTCGCTCTTTACTGGGCAATGACAAGCACAGTGTTGCGCGTTCTAAAGTGAAAAGTGCCAAGATCCGCCGTGCCGTTCGCAAAACTAAAGTGAGTGGCGGTAAAGCTAAGCCATCACGTCAGCGTAGTTAATCATTAACTATTACTGATAAAATAAAAATGCCGCTTCAGCGGCATTTTTTATATTTGCGTTTTAACCTTGAAGCATCTACTTTTGAATAGGTGAATTTATACTTGAATTAGGGAGTTAAATATGAAAATTTTTATTGCTGCTGTAATGAGTGTGATGCTATTTGCCTGTGCTTCAAGCCCCACTTGGGAAGGCATGTCAGAAGATGATATTGCACAGTGGAAGGCCAACGGCTTTGATGCTCGTTCTGCCCAAGTTTGGCATCGAGGTGGTTTCAATGCGGCGCAATCTAAAGCATGGGGGGAAGCTAAGTTTGATGTCGATTCGGCAAAAGATTGGTCAGAAGAGAAGTTTTCTGTTGATGAAGCGGCAAATTGGACACAATCCGGATTTGAATTAGATGATGCTGTTGAACAAAGAAGTAAAGGCTTAACACCGGTTAAAGCAAAGTAACATTATGTTGTAATTTGTATGAGACAATGTGCCGTCAGTAATGAAAATGTAAGCCAGATTAGGTGATGCGTTACTTAGGCAACCAAACTTGATTCATTCTGTTTAAAAACAGCCTATGTGGCTGTTTTTTTTATGAGTGTTTATGGTGATGATTAAAGCCTTCCTATCTCATAGCCTTTTCTGGCTATTTTATAGCCTGGTAAAAATCAGTTGTGTTAATGTTGTCCATTTTATCGTTTTGCATTGATTGTCGCGTCGACAGAATTGAATGTTTGGCGATGAAAATGATTTGCTTGCCGAATTTAAAATAATAAAAATGGTTATTTAGAGCGAATATTAAGAAGCCGTTAACTTCAGTATCTTTTCACTGTAAATATTTTAAATATGAAGGTTTTCTAAAGCATCTTTATTGTGTCTCCCCATCTGAGGATAAGTGTTTACAACGTTTTTTGATTGAGGATGAATAAAAAAAACTCGCTTTGATGTTTTTTGAACCACTTGAATCGCTTAAGTTAAATTAATAGTTGCACGGTTTAAAAAAAACAGTAAAGTGTGCATCACGTTCAGCGGGGCAGCTCAAGTTGCTAAGTTGACAATAGATTCTACGAGTTGAAATTCAATTCGTCACAGTTTTGCCCGAGTGGTGGAATCGGTAGACACAAGGGATTTAAAATCCCTCGCTGAATAAGCGTGCCAGTTCAAGTCTGG
>NZ_JAPJEE010000026.1:0-43417 GCF_030731885.1 Shewanella sp. ULN5 | reverse complement strand
TGAAACACAGTATCGCCGATGGTAGTGTGGGGTCTCCCCATGTGAGAGTAGGTCATTTCCAGGCGCCTAATACGCTTTAAATAGCAAAAGTAATGAAATTGTATCTACTCAGTAGTCATTTCAGAAACATAAAAGCAGTTTTGCTGATATGGCTCAGTCGGTAGAGCGCATCCTTGGTAAGGATGAGGTCCCCAGTTCGATTCTGGGTATCAGCACCACGAACAAACTAGTGTAAAGTCCTAGTATAAAATTTGTTTGGAAACCATAGAGCTTTGGTACCACCTGATCCCATTCCGAACTCAGAAGTGAAACAGAGTATCGCCGATGGTAGTGTGGGGTCTCCCCATGTGAGAGTAGGTCATTTCCAGGCACCTAATAAAACAGTAAGGCCACTCTAATGAGTGGCCTTTTTGTTTTGTGTCGAAAAATTATACCAAATATCTGTCATTGATAGTGTGGCCGATATGCCCATGTGAGAGTAGGTCATTTCCTGGCACCTATTAAAACAGTAAGGCCACTCTAATTAGTGGTCTTTTTGTTTTGTGTCGAAAAATTATACCAAATATTTGTCATTGATAGTGTGGCCGATATGCCCATGTGAGAGTAGGTCATTTCCAGGTGCCAAATTTCTCGTAAAGAGAGTATCAAGCCCGTTACGTTAGTAACGTGCTTTTTTACATCTGAAATTTGATTATAAAAGTAGTGTGGGTGATATGCCCACGTGAGAGTAGATGATTTCCAGGCGCCTAATAAAACAGCAAGGCCACTCTAATGAGTGGCCTTTTTGTTTTGTGTCGAAAAATTATACCGATTCGCATTGAATTATGAGCTAATATGCTCATCACTTCTTAAACCTTTAAACCTTTAAACCTTTAAACCTTTAACCCTTTAATCCTTGGCTAATACTAAGGTTTGATACCAGCCTATTCGCAATTACAGTGTTCAAATAGGCTAGCTTATACTTGATGAGAACGATTAGCTCACAAAGCCAATGAACAGGTAGGTTGCGAGAATAACCGCTACCCAGAGCACCATATTGCCAGAGGGATAGTCGGTGGACATAAGGCTACCACCTCCTTTGTATTGACGTGATAAAAACGTCTGACATTGGTTTAGTTTGCTTCGTATTGATTGACGTATTTCTGCGTCTACTTTCCAAATCACCGCAAATATACGCTGCAGAGCATTAGGCACTAAACGCCTGTAGACCCAATCAATGTCAAGATGAGTGGAGCGTAATTCTGGCGGATACTTACCTTTAAGGTTCAACCAGACGAAGGCCAGTGCTGAGAATAACAGCAGCTGTGTCTGGGCGAGTACATGGGTTGCATCATAGGGATTATAGCCAGTATCGTATGGTAATAACGAGTAGAGCGCAGCCGGGTAGATACCAATACCTATACACAGACAGGCTGATATAAACATAGCCAATAACATGTTGTTTGGTGGATCGTTTGCTCTTATGCCTGAGTCATGTGCAAAGAACGCAAAATAAGGGATTTTGATACCTGCATGGTGGAATACACCCGCCGAAGCAAACAATAGCATTAACCAGACCCAATCATGACCCGTTTCAATGGCAGCCGACATCACCATAGATTTACTGACAAAACCGCTAAACAGCGGGAATGCTGAAATAGAGGCTGCGCCTACAATACATAATATTGTGGTTTTAGGCATGGTTTTATAAAGGCCACCGAGATCTGAACCATTTATTCGTCCAGTCATGTGCAATACAGCCCCCATGCTCATAAATAACAGGCCTTTAAAGATCACATCGTTAAAGGCGTGAGAAACAGCCCCATTTAATGCTAGTGAGGTGCCAATACCTATACCTACTACCATAAAGCCGACTTGGTTAATCAAGCTATAAGCAAGTACTCGACGAAGATCGTTTTCAATTACCGCAAAGAAGATAGGGAAGCAAGTCATTGCTGCGCCGATATAAATTAGAAACTCCGTACCGGGGTAGGCTCTAGCCAGTGCATAAACTGCCACCTTGGTGGTAAAAGCACTCAGAATAACGGTACCAGTTGGTGTCGCTTCAGGGTAGGCATCGGTAAGCCATGTGTGAAAAAAAGGAAAGGCACATTTAATACCAAAGGCGATAAATATTAGCCAACCAGCTATGCCATCTAATCCTATTTTATCGAAGGCGACACTGCCTGTTTCAGCTATATGAAACAGTGCGCCTACCAGTAGAATAACCCCTGACAGTACTTGCATGATTAGGTAGCGCATACCAGCGCTATAAGCGCGAGAAGTACGACGAGCCCAAATGAGAAATACTGAGGTAAACGCCAATAGCTCCCAAAACACAAATAGAGTAAGTAAGTCTCCCGCAAACACGGCACCAATGGCGCTTCCCGCGTATAGCATGGTTGCTACTTGCTGCACAGTATCTTTAACGTGAAGTGAATAGATGATCGAAATTAATGCTGCAATATGAAAAATATAGCCAAACATCAGGCTCAATTTGTCAGCGCGATAGGGGACTAATTCATAGTCTAAAAACATGAATTGAAGATGGACACCCTCAGGTACAGTCCACAAGTGCAACCCACTGACGATAGGTATTGCTATCATCAATGCGCCGCGGAGTTTCCCATGAGTTGTAGCAGCAATCAAACCGCCGATTAAAAACAATACAAAGGGCGGTAATTCAAGCATCCACATTGCGATCACCTTTATTGTTATTTCTAATTTCGCTTAAGTGTTCTTTTTCAGACTCGACATCAGTTGCAGCGGCTATACTAAGAGCTGCTTGGTTGTCCTCGATTTCATTGTCGTTATTTTCCTGACCATCATTATCTTGATCATAATAGTCTTCTGGGCGCATCAAAAAGGTTCGCATCCAGCTTGCGACCAATACCAATATCACACAGCCAACAAAACCATAGATAGGATAAAAGAGAGGTAAGTTTTCCCAGGGATGAGAAACATGACGGTGAATGACAAAATCAAGTATCACAAGTAATCCGCAGCAAGCATATAACAGGTATAAAACTCGCTGGATATTTTTGGGATTATCAAAAATGTACTGCTTCTCATTGTCCATGGCTAACTCCAGATACAGTCAAGATAGTTTTCGCCAATTCATAAACGGGCTGTGGATGGATGAACATAATCAAGCAGCCTAATGATGTGATAGTTAATGCAATTAAAGAGGGTAATGGCGCTTCTTTGATTGTGTTTTTTTCTGGCTTTTCATCCTTGCCAGGGAAAAACGCATGATAAGGGATGGGCAATAGGTAGGCGATATTGAGCAACGAACTCAGCATCAAGGTGACCATTACAACCCAATAACCTGTTTCAACGGTAGCCATTAATAGGAACCATTTACTCCATGTTCCACCAGTGGGTGGAACGCCGATAATGCTAAGGCTGCCAATAAAAAAAGCGGCCATAGTGATTGGCATTGTATAACCTAAACCACGCATCTCGCTGACCTTCGATTTATGACAGGCTACTAAAATTGCACCTGCGCAAAAGAACAGCGTGATCTTGCCAAAGGCATGGGAAGCAATATGCATAGCGCTACCGATAACCCCTGATGAGGTTGCTAGTAATGCACCGATAGTGATGTAACCCAATTGACTCACGGTAGAGTACGCTAATCTGGCTTTCAAGTTGTCTTGTCGCATCGCCACGATAGAAGCTACTAATACAGAAAAAGTCGCTAAGTACAGCAAAAACTCTGTGGTGGGCAGTTTAGGTAATAGGTCGAGTCCAAAAATAAAAATACAGACTTTGATTACCGTAAATACTCCGGCTTTTACCACCGCTACAGCATGCAACAGGGCGCTAACTGGAGTTGGTGCAACCATAGCAGCAGGTAGCCAGCGATGAAATGGCATGATGGCTGCTTTGCCTATACCAAAGATAAAGAGTACTAAGATTACGCCAGCCATGGTGGTATTAACTTTGTCATCAAAGACACCGCCTGCGGTAAACTCAAGGCTGCCACTAATTAACCAAGTCAATACAATCGCTAACAGGAAGAATACGATTGAGGTACTAAGTAAAATACCAAGGTAGACGCGACCACCCTGTTTAGCTTTGTCTGTACCGGCATGCGTCACCAGTGGATAGGTTGATAAGGTTATCACTTCATAAAAGATGAATAGGGTAAATAGATTGGCTGAAAAGGCGAGTCCCATAACCGCACTAATGGCTAAAGCGAAGCAAATGTAAAAGCGAGTTTGGTTTTCCTCACCGTGACCACGCATATAGCCTATGGCATAAATAGTAGTAATTAACCAAAGAAAACTAGCAACTAGTGCGAATAACATTCCTAGTGGTTCAACAACAAAGCTCACCTCTAACCCAGGCATCAGTTCCCACCAAGACACCTCAATGCTTGCTCCAGCCTTGATCGCTTGATAAAGGTTGATCACGCAGTAAAGTACCGCAAGACTGGTGCTAATGGTGACAGCCTCACGAAGGTTAGGTTTCTTTGCTGTTATTGCTATTGCAAAGGTTGCCAGCAGTGGCAATAAGATAGTTAGCTGTAACATCAGCGCCAAAGATGAGGTCATGGGGTTATTCCAAACAAACTTTGTGAAGCCGCCTGTGTAATTTGCACACTTAGGCGAGTATCGATACCGAAATAGATATTAGCGATGACAAGGGCCCAAATAGGCGCAAGGAATGTCCAAGGGGCCTCTTTGACTGTTTCTCGCCCAGGTAGTGGCGGCTTAAAGTAAGCCATTTCCACAATTCGCCAGATATAGACAATTGCCAGTAATGACCCCAGAAGGATAAGTATGGCAACTGACAACATACCAGCTTCAACACTGGCGATAAGCAAATACCATTTACTGATAAAACCGACGGTTAAGGGCACACCAATAAGACTCAACCCACCAATGACTATGGCTGACATGGTTAATGGCATTTGTCGACCTAAGCCTTGAAATTGGCTCAATTGAACGCTGCCAATTCGGTACATTATTGCGCCCAATGCTAAAAACAGGGCGCTTTTCATTAAGGCATGGTTAAACAGATGCAGTAAGGTTGCCATCACGCCTGTACTGGTATAAATCGAGTAACCGATGATCATATAGCCGACTTGCGCGATACTTGAGTAGGCTAAGATATGTTTAACATTTTGCTGGTATATCGCGGCAACAGAAGCAACAAAAACACCCACAAGTCCTAGCACCATTAAAATGCTTTGTAAGGGGAGAGTGGTAAACGAGAAACTGATACCAAATACAGTAAAAGTAAATCGGATCAGTAAGTAAACTGCTACTTTTGTTGAGGTGGCAGCTAAAAAAGCCGTTACTATTGAAGGTGCGTAGGCATAAGCATTCGGCAACCACAGGTGGAGTGGGAATAGTGCTAGCTTTAAGCAGAGGCCGACAATTAAGAAGGCGAAAGCGACAAATACTGTGCGGGTGTGGCCAACGTCAACCAATCTAATCGCGAGATCGCTCATGTTGAGCGTGCCCGTCATTTGATAGAGCATGCCGATACCAATCAAAATAAAGGTGGCACCAATGGTACCCATAATCAAGTATTGAAAAGCGGCCCAAAGTGCACGTCTGTCATTACCTAAGGCGATTAAAGCGTAGGCCGAAAGCGAGGAAATCTCTAAAAAGACAAATACATTAAATGCATCGCCAGTAGACACTATGCCGTACATACCTGTTAAAGATAGTAGGTAGAGGCTGTAAAATAGAGTGTGGCGATCTTCGCTCAATTCTTTTTGAATACTAGTGTTCGCGGCAAATATCACCACAGTTGCAATAGTCGAGATAATCAGCAGTAAAAAAGCATTCAGTTTATCTATGCGTAATTCTATCCCCCAAGGTGCTTCCCATCCCCCAAGTTCATAGGTGATGGTCCCTGATTTCATGACTTCTATCAGTAATAGTGTGCTGTTGGTGCAGGTCGCAGCACAGACTAATAAGGCAAATATCCACACCAGTTTTGAACGGTTTAAGAACCAGCATAATGGGGCTGCCATTAGCGGCACCACCACTTGTAAAATAGGCAGGTGAGCTAACACTATGATTTTTCCCCGTTTAGCTGATCTAGTTTCTGTATCTCATCTTCTTCGACACAGCCATATGACTCTTTGATTCTGATGACTAGTGCAAGCCCAAGTGCGGTGGTCGCAATACCGACAACAATGGCGGTAAGAATTAATACATGAGGGAGAGGATTAGAGTAATCGCTAATTCCTTCAGCTAAGATGGGGGCGCTGCCACGCTCAACCACGCCTACGCTGATATAAAAGATAAACACTGAGGTTTGAAAAATGGTTAGTCCAACTAACTTCTTAACCAAATTACCATGGGCGATAACGATATAAAAACCAATCATCATCAGCAAAATTGCGATCCAATAGTTATAGAGTCCGAGAAACATCCAGCTCCCCTTTTTGTTTGTTACTGTATTGAATGGCTTGTCTGCGGGCATCAAAATTGAAAAAGATACTTAACATAACCGATGCGACAGTGATACCTACTCCTAATTCAATAATGAGTATCCCGATATGTTGACCATCAATAGGATCATCAGCTAGCACGTTATAATCTAAGAAGTTGGCACCATTTATCATCGAAACAACCCCGACAGAGGCGTAAAGTAAAAGCCCCACCGCGGCGAGCAGTTGAATTATCGACGGGTTAAACACCTTTTGAGCGGTATCTAAACCAAATAGCATGGTGTAAAGAATAATCCCTGCTGCGAAGATCACACCAGCTTGGAAGCCCCCGCCAGGACCAAAGTCACCATGGAATTGCACATATAACGCAAACAGCAAGATGAAAGGGATAAGAGCTTTACTGACAATTCGTACAACCATATGACGCTCATGCATCTGTTCTTCAGTGGCTTCATCAGATGAGATTTTTTTACGGCGTCTAGGCAGTGACAATAATGAAAGTACACCAATACCAGCGGTAAAAATAACGGCGACTTCACCTAAGGTGTCAAATGCACGGTAGCTTCCTAAAACCGCAGTCACAATATTAGGGACGCCGACTTCCTGCATAGATTCATTAATATAACGCGGCGCAACATGTTGATGAACTGGCGCATCAGCGGCACCAAAATAAGGCATATCCATGGTGCCGTATACCAGCATGCCACCAGTGACTAGCACCACAAACAGTGCTAGAAAAGGTTTATGGCGCTTGGGGGCTTCTTTACGACCCGTTATGGTAATGGCTGCTAACATGAGTAAGCCAGATATTCCAGCTCCTACGGAAGCTTCGGTAAAAGCCACATCTACGGCATCTACTACCACAAAGAAACACGCAGATAATAAGCCATATATGCCACTTAACATGACAACCGCTAATAGATTGCGAGTACGAACGATTGCGATGGCGATGACCACTAAAAATAATAACAGTATTACATCAACTAAAGCTTCGATGGCTTGTTCCCTCCCTGAATATCGGGTTTAGCCTGTAGCGGTAACAGGCCATTATGCAATGCTGCTTTTGCTAATGCATGGCTGGCAGATGGATTGATAAATAGCGTACACATTAAAATCAAAATCAGTTTCATAAGTACGACACCATTGGGACTTTGCAACATTAAGCCAATTAGCACTAGGCTTGCACCTAAGGTGTCGGTAACGCTTGCAGCATGCATGCGAGTGTAAAAGTCTGGAAAACGGAGAATGCCGATTCCACCAGAAAAGCAAAGAAAGCAACCTATTAGCAGGCATAATCCACTGCTTATTTCGAGGAACACGTTCATTTGTCACCCTCCTGAGTTGAAGAGGGGGGGTAAGGGGTAACTTTGAACTCGGCAGAATCGGAGTAACGTAAAACTCCGATAACACTGATAAAGTTAATTAGGGCATAGACGAGGGCGATGTCAAGAAACTCTGGTCGTCCCATTAAAAAGCCCAAAACTGAAATCAGTAAAATGGCTTTGGTGCCAAAAAAATTGAAGGCTAATATACGATCGTAAAGAGTGGGACCGACGATACAGCGGATGATTGCGAGTAGCATAACAACAAGAATGGCGATTGTGGCGGCAGCTAACATTAGTTTTCAAGCTCCTTTACCCGGAGATCCATCTCTCCGGTTTTTAGTATCTCGACATCATCCTTATGTAAAGCATGAACAGTGAGTTGGTCATCAATTAAATCTATTGCGACGGTTCCAGGAGTTAGGGTAATTGAGTTAGCGTAGATGACTTTATTAATATCAGAGCATTGACGAGTGTCTATCTTAGTTAGTATTGGTGAAATGCTACTGTTGCCTATCCAGATATGTTTAACCACACTGATGTTAGATAACACCACTTGCTTTACTAACCAAAGAGCATAACTCGGCATATTGGCATTGAGACGAATAGGGTGAGTTTCTTGGTCGATAACATCCATTTTTTGGGCAATATAAAGCACCAGCATGATTGACCCCACACCCAGTGACAGTAAAAGAGGATTACTGTAATTTGAATTAATCCACCAAAATAGGGCCAGTGTTAATATCAGGACAAGCCTATGGCTTGGAACAACACCGATTTTGTTTTCTTGTTTCATATTGATTAATACTTTTTATTAGTTAAGTGCTTTAAATTCAGCATGTTTAAAACTTTTTTGGCCTTATCCACTCGTTAGTCATCTCGTTCACATGACGCCTCGTTGACTAATGCATGATAAATCTGGCTTTGCAGCCTTTGTAGAGAGTTAGTCGATGGTGGTAGTTCGTTCATCGTTCTATCTACTATTCGCTTAAGTAGCTGATCACGAGTTACATTTGCTGGTATGCATAATTCTGTTGGTGCAATTTTTGATGTCAGGTTACCTACTCGAATACGATACGCCCTGTCAGCAAACCCTTCTGAACCTTTTTTAAGCTCAAACTGTTGCGTTTTGTTGAATGTGCCTGCAAGAAATCCTTGAATATAGTAAGCGCAAGGTTTAGTGGAAATGTCAGTCGATTCTTTGTTTAGTGACATGCAGGACGATAGAATCAGCTGTTCTTCTGTGTTTGCATTATTTGAGATGGCAGATTGCGAAAAAGTGAGCGTAAATGTTAATAGCGCTAAGAGTTGGACGATTCGCATAACAATCCCTTTATAGTTCTATTCATTGCAAATTCACCTACTGAAATATATCGATGCAGCATTCATTAGGTACTTTTAAATCTTTGTATAGTTAATATAAGTTTGTTGTGAAGTCCCCAAATTTTGTAGCGTTTAAACTAATCATCAAATCGTTCCGATTAACATAGTTTGTACGACAAATTGGTCTTGCATTTAACCTTTTGTTGTCAATTATTTAATCATTGCCATTCTTTTATAGCATACAAAAAACAAATTTGAACACTAAGCGAATGTAAACAGACTATTTTTTGTTATATCGATCATATTTCTAGTTGTGCCGCTGAGGTCTAGTGGGGCTTCGATAGTCAGTTGTTTACAGTAATTTGGGATAAAGGAGTGGGTTGATGAGAAGTGGGAGAACGTGAATACTTTTCGCTCAATTAGTGGAAGTTTATTAATCGAATATCAACTGCATGGACGCAGTTATTCTTTTATATTTGGGCCATCATGGATGATTTCACGGCATTTCGTTTAATAAACTTTCACGAGTTGTATAAAATACAATCACTCGTGCGGTAGCCCTGAGTTGATGAGTGTTTAATACTCGCTGCTAATGTAGTGGTTTCAACGGCTAACATTTAAAGTTATGACCAAATACTGGGGAACTGTTGATCTCGGCTTTAATCGTTACCATCAAATAAGTATTCCCCATTAAGACGTCAATTGACGATAGTGCACTATAATTTATAAATGAATATGATTTGTATTAGCAAAATCAATACTTGGTTCACAATTTTTAATCGCTAACTTGTTAGTTTTTGTGAAGCTGTATATAACCTATTAGTAACTAAAATCCATCCTTTGTTTCTTGATGTAACCATGAATAATCACTCCACAGAAAAATGGGCTCAAACACATAATTTTAATCACCATAATCATGAAGGTGAAAAAAATACCCGCTATGTACTGCTTTTAACCATAGTGACAATGATAGTTGAGATTGTTGCTGGTACTGTTTATGGGTCTATGGCCTTATTAGCTGATGGCTGGCATATGGGAACCCACGCCGCAGCATTTATGATTACCCTATTTGCTTACCACTACGCTAGAAAACATGCAGACTCGCCACAGTTTGCATTCGGCACAGGTAAAGTCAGTGTATTGGGTGGTTTTACCAGCGCCATAGCCTTGGGAATGGTTGCATTGCTGATGTTGGTAGAATCGTTGTCGCGAATTTTCAATCCGCATGAGATTCAATTTGAACAAGCTATATTTGTCGCTGTGATTGGTTTAACTGTCAATATTGTTAGTGCATTCTTGTTAAAAGATCATCATTCGCACGACCATCACGACCATCACGACCATCACGACCATCACGACCATCACGACCATCACGACCATCACGACCATCACGACCATCATTCGCATGATAATCATGGTCATCATCATGATCACAATTTGAATGCAGCTTATATGCATGTACTGGCAGATGCGCTGACATCCTTATTAGCTATTTTTGCACTTGTTTTAGGTAAATATCTCGGTTGGTTATGGCTTGACCCAGTTATGGGCATAGTGGGGGCGATTATCATAACCAAGTGGGCCTATGGGCTTATTATGCATACCAGCCCAATATTGCTAGATAATAACAAAGCCGCAAAACAGCAAGAGTCAATAGAAGCATTTGTAGAACAGTATTGCGCTTGTGTTATAACTGATATCCATTTATGGCGGGCAAACTCAGCCGATTTTGTGTTAGTGATGTCAATTGTTGCTCATGAAAATATCGATAACCTGCAATTAAAAAGAGACTTAGAGTCAAAATTTAAGCAAATTAAGCATATTACCATCGAGATTCATCAATGTGACTTACCTGAATGCTCAACTGTAGCGGTTAAGTAATTTAGCTTTTGGATGATGACAGTGGCTAACTTGGCTGAAAATGCTGCAGTTAGCGGCATTTGTTGAAAAAGTGCTTTACCTTTTTCAGAGGTTTTAGCATAATGCCCCTCGTCAACAGGGGTGTAGTTCCAATTGGTAGAACAGCGGTCTCCAAAACCGATGGTTGCGGGTTCGAGTCCTGCCACCCCTGCCAAATTCAGAAGGCCTAGCAAAAATGCTAGGCCTTTGTCTTTTCTAGCTTTTATCAATTTTTTACTTTTTTCCACAGCCCTCACTTCTTACTTCATAAAACATCAATTTTTCACATGGTGACCAAATGGTGGCCAAACCGTGACCATGACCTTTTTTGCCATGATATCTATGAGTAGACTCTCGTTTTTCAAGCGAGTGTAAACTTTGGCGTTTTGCTATGAGATTTATTAGGCTCAACTTTGGTTAAGCCAACACGAAACTAGTGCGATCTAGCAGCTAAAGAGCATGAATCGATGTGCGTTGTGGTGTATTTAGTGTTCGATATAGGAAATATTCTTCAATTGGTCATTCACTGTTTCAATGGCCGGATTAAAACCTTGAAGCATACCCAAATCGGTCAACCTAATCGTCTTCTTATAAATCAGTATATTTGAGCTTAAAATCAATTATTCGATGGGCTTATGTCATTAGTTTGCATGGGGATAATCCATGAGTCATTTTCTTGAACAATTTTTCCACCCATTTGCTCTATAACAACACGGTCAATTATTTCAACCCCATGGTTAGCCATATTGGAGAAGTCATCCAAGCCATTATTTGGAAAGTATCCGCGTGTTCGATGAATATTAAATTGAGTAGCAAATTTGCGACCAAAAGCTTCTTCTATACCTGATTGACCAATCATAAAACCTAACAATCCGCCCCAAGTTGCCGCAGGATTATCAGAATCCCAACCACTTAACACAGCAATTTTTACTGTTTCAATAATGTCACCTTCACCGTAGAATAAACTAACAATACTGCTCGCAAAGTTTATACCAGAAGCAAAACAGCCATTACAATACAAATTCCTAGAAGAAATATCATAACCGTCCTCCTGATTTACTTGATATTTTTGGTATAGATCGTCCCGTACAGCTTCCCATTTATCACCGGCTTGATATCTACTTTTTACAAAGTCAAACATTTTGGCGGAATAAGAATCATTAGGTAATCGCTTTCTTGCTATGCTAGCCATCCATTGAATTTGTTCTTTCATTGGCAAGGATTTGTCTACAGAAGAAGCAAGTGAATACATAACCACGTAAAATTCAGAGGCCCATGCGGCATTTTCTCTAGCCGTAGTACGAATAGGTAAATATGCCATTTTTAATGCTATATCAGGTCTGGAAGGGGCAAAAAAACCAAATATTTCGGTGGTTAGCTGCGCATCGATCATATCGTAATCTTTATTATTATCAGGGTGACTAGTCTCCGGTGGTAATAAACCTCTATTCGCCATTAAGTCATGAGCTCGTTGATTTGATACCCATAAATAATTTTCAGGTTTCCCTTCAACAGTAAAAGGGGTGTTTTCATCGGAGTATATATGTTTTAACCACCCATCCCGTATCTGTTCAGGACTAAGAATAGTGACCTTATTTGTATATAGGAGGTATTGGTACATATATTCAATATCAGTATCATCATCGGATCCCCAGATACTTCCTTCATCTTCAAAAACAAAATCTATGTTGTCTGATAAATCGCTAGGAATGCCTTGGCCCCATATGCTCGGTTGGTCAGCTTTCCCCCAATCGTTTCGTGTATAAAACACGCCAGATGCGCCTTCGCCACCAATTTTGTCCATTTCAGTAACGAGGCCTGTCCAATTGGCAATGCTTTGCCCTAACCAAAAGCCATAAAGGCTATTTTTATAGGCTGCACGGGAAATTATTCGAACTGAATTGTTTTCTGCTTTCTCTAGGTTTTGTAGAATGTTAGATGATTTATCTGAAACATCATCTTTGGTGCAAGATATTGATAATAAGATAAAAAAAATAATCACAAGTCTATAGGTACTAGCCACTTGATATCCCGTAATTTTTACATAATTTTGTTTGTTAAAAGTGAATATACCCGAATTTAACTTCGAAGTGTCACATATTGTACTGCCAACTTAACCCCCTCTTTACCAATTATGCGATAACCTTATGATGAAAATTCAACTACCTATAATGGTTAGAGTGATCCCGACTGATTAGAGTATTGGTAGCAGAATGAAAGCACAACTTGTTTGTGATGAGATAACAATAACTATATGGCAATGAAAGCCTAAAGCGGGATTGATCATATCAAGGTGTTCAATTAGTAAGCCACCAATATAGACGGATATTGAGGCTTCATAAGTTTGGAGGCTGTATGAGTAAAAAAGGATATTGTTGAGATAATGCCGTAGCAGAAAGCTTTTTCCTCAGCTTGAAGCAAGGACGAGTTTATCGGCGCAATTATCGAACGTGCTATGCAGCTCAACAATATGTCTTGAATTACATCACTATGTGGTACAACAGCCAACGAATACATTCATACCTAAATTATCAAAGTTAAAATGAATTTAAACGTATGGGTAAGCCTTTGAGAGATGACTTAACAAGATTGTCCGAATTCAGTTGACTAGGGCCAAAACAATTGTTGTTGAAACCAACCAGGGTGACCTTCAGCGGGGGAAGCTCGGTTCTCACTCCAGCCCTAATCGCCAGCGATAAGAGCGTACAAGTTAGTAAATAAAGTATGCTCCTACCCTGTCTTGTATTTGAGCGAGTTTAAAGTTAATGAAATTATTTTGCTGTGTTAATTTTTTCCATTATCAATCGATGTTTTTCTTTAGTTAGGGGGTAGTTTTTAGAAATCAAAATTGTTGCAACAAACAAAAAGAACATAATTGGTCCACCAAGCAAAGCTAGTTTGTCTACCACTTCTGGTGTTATTGTTTCTGGTGATGCGCTTTTAGGAAACTTAATCAGGTCCAGGGCTATACCGGCAAATAAAGCTCCTAGCCCGAAACTGGCTTTCTGGGCAAAAGCTCTAGCAGCGAAGAATAACCCTTCTTCTCTATTACCTGTAGTTAACTCATTTTCGTCAATTACGTCGGTTAACATTGAATCTAGCAAGATCATATAAGCAATAAAAAAGATCTGTGAAATACCGTTGACTATAAAGATAAATAAAAACTTGGGCTCAACGGCCATAGTATTAAAAAAACCAACAAAGTGCATTGTTATCGGAGCAAATCCGAAAACAGATCCTAGAAACATACATAATCCAAGTGAATAACGTTTATCAAAACGTTTTGCAAAGCGTTGTGCGGTATATGATGCAAATAGTAATCCGATTACAAATGAGCTAGCTAAACCGGCTAAATATTGTGGCCCAAAATTAAATACGTAGGTTGCTACATACACTAATAGTGTTTGTACAACGCCAACTAATGATGTGAATAATAAAATGACTAAAAACAGGTTTTTGAACGAAGGTATTTTTAATGCCCTAAAGACTTCGAGTACCGACAAAAGCGTTCTTTTTTTAGATGTAGGTTCAATGGCTTTAGCAAGGCTAGGTATGCTTGAACGAGTGCTTAATAGCGTTATTAACATTGCAATGCTGGCCAAAATGGCACAAAACAAACCAAAATCTGGATAACTGGCTGCATTGAGTAATCCGTTTGGAAACTCTGGTGTCGGTGGAAAAAAAACGGCAAAGCCTATAGCGCTTGTGAGAAAAATACCGAAGTACGTGAAAAAGACTCGATAACCAATAAGAGACGTTCTTTCATGATAACCATTAACCAACTCTGCGCCTAATGAAAGATGTGGTACATAGAAAAATGTCAGAGCCGTTCTTACTGCGATAGCAAATCCAATCATCCAACCAAATAATTGGCCTTCGTTTAATCCTTGAGGCGGCGCAAATAACAAGTAGATAGCCAGTGCAAACGGGACCACACCAGCCAACATGAATGGATGTCTTCGGCCAAACTTAGATTCAAACCTGTCTGATATATGGCCGACCATTGGATCTGTTATCGCGTCTGCAATTAACGCAAGTAAAGCTGCAAAACCGGCTAAGCTTGCTGAAAGGCCTAATACTTGATTGTAGTAAAATATTAAGAATGTGCTAAAAGCGGCTTGTTTGACGCCATCGGACATTTGACCAATACCATACCCTACCTTATTAATGAAGTTCATAATTTAAACCTTGCCCTTATTGTTATTCTTAGCACTTATTTTTTTCCTTAACCAGAAATCTAACAGTGACATATTCTTTCATGTGTCACATAGGTGACTAAGCCTGTTAAGCATTAATCGGCTCAAATGCTGCTTTGATTGACACAGTTCTTGTTGACTCGGTGATTCTTTCTTTGAATAAACAAGCTAAATATTGTTCAGTGACACCTAGGTGACATTGGAAAAACCATTTAATTGTCATCTTACTAGCATAAAAACAAAATGCTTTAATTAGGTATAGGGTTGCCATATGTTACAGAATCAAGATGTTCAGGTTGAATTAGCTGGCGCAAAAAAAATAAATGTTGAAGTATCAAAATTAGTTCGGCTGACAGACAGCAACTTTGCGGTAGAGAAGCAAGAAATTAATGGCATCGTATATCCTGTTTTCACTAACCTCCCAAATAATCTATCTGAGATGTATAACAACGTAGCTCAAGAGCATGGGGACAAAGAGTTTTTAATATACCAATCTGAAAGGTATTCATTTAATGACTTAAACCAAAAAGCTGATGACTTCGCGGTGGCGCTTTTAACAGAATATAACATTAAAAAAGGTGATATGGTCGTCATTGCTATGCGCAATTATCCTGAGTGGATCGTTGCATTTATGGCAATAACTAAACTTGGCGCGATTGTCGTTCCACTTAACGCTTGGTGGCAACTTGATGAATTTGAATTTGGAATAACGCACTGCAACGCTAAGTTGGTCATCGCCGATCAAAAACGTCTCAATTTACTAAACGACTTTTTGAGTCAAAAAAGTATCCCCGTCATTCTAGCCAGAAAAGAAGAAGAGTCTAATAACGTGTCGCTTCTCGGCGATCTCTTGTTGAAATATAAAAACAGCGTTTTGTTTGAAATTGAGATAAAACCAGAGGATGCAGCGACTATATTTTATACCTCAGGTTCAACAGGCGAACCTAAAGGAGCTGAATCAAATCAGAGGAGCATACTGTCCGCGCTTAACACTTGGACATTGTTAGGAACAGGAGCCGCTTTTGCAAATGGGACTGCAGGGAAAGAGCCAGCGTTTCGACCTTGCGCTTTAATGACGGTTCCCCTGTTTCATGTGACAGGTTGTCATGTCTTATTTTTGCTGTCGTTCTTTACCGGTCGCAAAACCGTCATGATGCATAAGTGGGATGCCAAAGAGGCCTTAACACTTATTGAGCAGGAACGAGTTACCTATTTCAATGGCGTACCGACCATGTCGATGGAAATGATGCAACACCCGCTAGTTAGTGAGTTTGACACTTCCTCTTTAACTGATATTAGTGCCGGTGGTGCAGCCCGACCTTCCGAACACGTTCGTAAATTGTATGACACTTTTCCAGAAGGACACGCAAGCACTGGTTATGGACTCACTGAAACAAATGCGCTCGGTGCCGTAAATCACAGTGGTGACTATTTAGGGCGACCAAATAGCGTTGGTACCGCAACATTTCCTATCGTTGACATCATTATTATCGATCAATACGGCAACAAACTCAAAACAGGTGAACATGGCGAAATTGCGATCAAATCAATTTCAAATATGGTGTCGTATTTTAAAAATGAACAAGCTACCGAGCAAGTGTTTATAGACGGTTACTTCCGGACAGGCGACTTGGGTTATCTAGATGAAGACGGGTTCGTTTTTATTGTCGACCGAGTCAAAGACATCATCATTCGCGGTGGTGAAAACATCTCGTGTTTAGAAGTGGAAGAAGCCATTTATAAATGTGGTTTGGTGCAAGAGTGCTCTGTTTTTGCATTGCCTGACGAGAGACTCGGTGAAATTGTAGGTGCAGCAATTTACCCCAAATCGGGAGCGAAAATCTGCATCAATGAGTTGCAAAGCTTTTTATCCAATCACTTAGCCAGCTTTAAAGTGCCATCTAAGGTTTTTATTACAGAAAACGCATTACCAAGACTTGGTTCCGGTAAATTAAACAAGAAGCAAATGAAAATAGATTTTTATTGCTAAGGCGAACAAGTGTTTATTGTCACCTAGGTGATAAACACAGGTTTGGATCCGCCTTACTCTGAATCTAATTAAATTAAATTAAATGGAAATATACCATGGGACACAAAGTTAATATTTCGCAAATCAATGAATTTGTGGGTAAAGAAACCGGCGTTTCTAAGTGGTATCAAATAACCCAAGCGCAAATCAATCAGTTTGCCGATGCTACACATGACCATCAGTTTATTCACGTCGATCCAGAAGCTGCAAAAGTAACACCTTTTGGTGGCACCATAGCACACGGTTTTATGTCATTAGCGTATTTATCCGCTTTTTCATTTGAAACTGGTATTGAGATTGAGAATATGAAAATGGGGCTTAACTATGGTTTTGACAAAATCAGGTTCATACAACCAGTAAAAGAAGGAAGCAATATACGAGGTCGTACTGTTCTGAATTCTGTGGTTGAGAAAAAGCCTGGGCAATACTTATTGAATTGGGATGTTGAGGTTGAAATCGAAAATGAGTCTAAACCTGCATTAATTGCGCAGTGGCTCACGATGACCATTGTATAACTAAAAATGACTAAAACTAAAAATGAACAGAGGTAAATATGTCAATTAATTATGAAGGACAAGTCGCAATTGTAACAGGTGCTGGCATGGGGCTAGGACGTTCACACGCTTTGGGTTTGGCAAGTCGTGGGGCAAAAGTAGTAGTTAATGACTTAGGTCAAAACGGACAAAATTCAGAAGCTGCTTTAGCGGTAGTTGCGGAAATTAAAGCTGCAGGAGGTGAAGCTTTTGCACACCATGCCAATGTAGCTGATATGGACCAAGTCCAGGATATGGTTGCTCAAACTATGGCTAAGTGGGGGCGAATAGATATTCTGGTCAACAATGCTGGAATCTTGCGTGATAAATCTTTTGGTAAGATGGAGATGAGTGACTTTGAATTAGTCATTCAGGTGCATTTGATTGGCACTGCAAATTGTACAAAAGCAGTGTGGGATATCATGAAAGAGCAACAATATGGCCGAATTGTGATGACAACATCATCTTCAGGTCTATACGGCAACTTTGGCCAAGCAAACTATGGCGCGGCTAAAATGGCGGTCGCTGGCTTTATGAATACTTTATGTATCGAAGGTCATAAATACGATATTAAAGTGAATTGTCTTTCACCAACTGCGAATACCGCAATGACGGAAAACTTAATTCCAGATCAAAGAATTCTAGACCTTATGACGCCAGAGTCTGTAACAGCAGGTTTGTTGGCTCTAGTGAGTAAAGAAGCACCAAATCGTATAATCTTAGCCACTGGTGCAGGCGGTTATGCGCGGGCAATAGTGTATGAAACAGCAGGTATTTATTTACCACCTGAACAGCAAACTCCAGAAAATGTATTGGCGAATATGGATGCGATTTCAGATCCAAGTGAGCAAATTGAATTACAAGGCGGCTGGATGCAAACAGACAAGTTTGTTGCCAAAGCTGCTAAAGCACTTGGCGTAGATTTAAGCCCTAAACAATAGGCTTGAGACTCTAAGAATTATAGGAAATCGTTATGAGAGAAGCACTGATAGTATCTACAGCTCGCACACCAATAGGTAAGGCCTACCGAGGCGCATTCAACATTACGACGGCGCCAACGTTAGGTGGGCATGCAATAAAACATGCGGTTGAACGCGCAGGAATAGAAGGCGCAGAAGTAGAAGATGTGATTATGGGCTGTGCTATGCAGCAAGGTACTGCCGGGCTAAATATAGGTCGTTTGGCGGCATTAGCAGGGGGATTACCCACTTCGGTTAGTGGCATGTCACTCGATAGACAATGTTCATCAGGGTTAATGTCAATTGCGACAGCTGCAAAACAAATCATTTATGATGGTATGGATGTAACCATTGGGGCTGGCATGGAATCAATTTCCTTGGTACAAAACGAGCATGTCAACTCTCATATGACGGTAGATAAAGCATTAGTTGCGGCACATAAAGATATTTATATGCCAATGCTTCAAACGGCAGAGATTGTTTCTAGGCGTTACGGCATTAGTCGTGAGAGACAAGATGAATATGGTGTCTTAAGCCAAGTGCGCACTGCTCAGGCTTATGCTGATGGTCGCTATCATGCCGAATTAGCGCCAATGACAACAACTAAAGCAGTGATGAATAAAGAGACTAAAGAAGTCACTTTTGAACAAGTTACGATTTCAGTGGATGAAGGGTTCAGGACAACAACACTAGAGAGCTTGCAAGGGTTACGAACCGTCATTGACGGTGGAGTTATTACTGCAGGTAATGCCAGTCAATTGTCTGATGGTGCATCAGCCTCAGTGTTAATGGAAGCAAAACTGGTAGAACGAAGAGGACTTGAGCCTTTAGGTCGCTATGTAGGTATGGCAGTTGCAGGCTGTGAACCAGACGAAATGGGTATAGGCCCGGTGTTTGCGATACCAAAGTTACTAAAAAAACATGGCTTAAAAATAGATGACATAGGTTTGTTTGAGTTGAACGAAGCTTTTGCTACTCAAGTCCTTTATTGCGCCGACAAACTTGAAATACCAATGGACAAGTTAAATGTTAGCGGTGGCGCTATTTCAATAGGTCACCCTTATGGAATGAGTGGTGCACGTATGACCGGCCATGCATTAATTGAAGGAAAACGTCGCGGAGCCAAATATGTGGTTATTACCATGTGTGTTGGCGGAGGCATGGGGGCCGCTGGATTGTTTGAAGTTTTGTAACTCTCAAACAAAACATGTTTATGTAACGCGTTAAAGATTACTTCTTTAATGCGTTTTTTTTTCGGGGTAGAAATTAATGACATCAACAAACAAATTATTCTCTAGTTATAAGATTGGCTCGTTACAACTTAAAAACCGTATTGTCATGGCTCCTATGACCAGAGCGTTTTCCACAAATAACACGCCAAATACGTTGAATATTGAATATTATCGTAAACGCGCCGCTGGTGGCGTCGGACTTATCATTACCGAAGGCACCATTGTGAATCATATTGCAGCTTCTGGTTATGATAATGTCCCTGCTTTTTTCGGTGAAGATGCTTTGGCTGGCTGGAAAAAAGTCGTTGAATCGGTGCATGAAGAAGGTGGAAAAATCGCACCTCAATTATGGCATGTTGGCGCAATCAGAAAACCAGGAATAGAACCAGGTGGTAATGTGCCTGGATACAGCCCTTCTGGGCTAATAGCCCCTGGAAGAAAGACAGGGCATGAGATGAGTAAAAAAGATATTGATGACGTGATTCAATCCTTTGTTCAAGGAGCCTTAGATGCGCAATCTCTCGGGTTCGATGCCATAGAGATCCATGGTGCTCATGGCTATTTGATAGACCAATTTTTTTGGGAAGGGACGAATACTCGAAAAGACGAATACGGAGGGAGTTTGGCGAACCGCTCGCGTTTTGCGATAGAACTCATTACTCAAGTTCGTCGCGCGGTTGGAGCAGAGTTTCCTATTATTTTTAGGTGGTCGCAATGGAAAGGGCAAGATTATAGTGCACGTTTAGTTGACTCGCCCGAAGCTCTCAAACAATTTTTGGTTCCATTGGCCGATGCAGGAGTAAGTATATTTCACTGTTCACAACGTCGATTCTGGGAAAGTGAATTTTCAGGTTCAGACTTAAACCTCGCAGGTTGGACTACCAAATTAACAGGAAAACCTGCAATTACGGTAGGAAGTGTTGGCTTGGATGGGGACTTCTTGCCAGAAGACAAAGCTGGTGCATTTAACAGTGCAAATACGACTAACATAGATAATTTAATAAAACGTATGGATAAAGATGAGTTTCAATTGGTTGCGGTTGGTCGAGCACTAATTGCAAATCCTGACTGGGCTAATAAAGTTAAATTTGGTCAAATAAACACGCTAGTTGCTTTTAATAAACATAATTTGAAAGAATTGGTCTAGTGCAGATACACAGGGAAGTACGTATCGATATTTGCTCAGTTTGTTTCTAAAGCGACGTTAAGCTTTTTCTTGTATCATGGTTAAAAAGCTGTAAAAACCAGCCTCTTCGGAACCTACGATAGCATGAGCTGACATTGCGGCTTGATGGGATATGACTTTTGGAGTGCCGGCTGCTTGAGCCAATAGTTGTGCTTTACAACTTCGCTCCATGCTGACAAACCACCAAGCAGCTGCTTCAACAGTTTTAGCTACCGTTAATAGTCCATGGTTCTGTAAAATTAATGCTTTGTTATCTGAAAGTATTTTGGCTATATGTTCGCCTTCGTTTAGATCTAAAACAACACCAGAAAATTCGTCAAATACCGCATGGTCTTGATAAAATGCACAGGCGTCTTGGGTGATAGGTTTTAATAGTTCACCTAAGCTTGACCAAGTTTTTCCAGACATTGAATGGGCATGAGCAACGGCATTTATGTGTGGGTGTCTTTGATGTATTTTTGAATGAATGGTAAAAGCGGCGCCATTTAATAAACCTTCTCCTTCAACAACATTACCGTCATGGTCGACTCTAAGTAATAAAGCTTCGTTCATAGATTTAAACGAGACACCCAAAGGATTAACCCAAAAGTGGTCTAAATGTTCTGAGTCTCGAACTGTAATATGACCCGCTAATCCTTCATCAAAACCTAATTTCGCAAACAAATGAAAAGCAGTTATCAGTCTTTGTTTTCTGTGGGCACGTATCTGTTGGTGAGTATTGCCTTCAAAAATCGCAGGTTTATCAGTTTCAGCATTCATGACGGCTTGCGGGGTTTGAGTCATAAGAGTTCCTTTATAAAGTTAAACCACTGTCTAACGAGATAATTTGCCCTGTCATATTGTCTGGGCCAGTAATAATGTGAACGATAGACGCTGCGACATCTTGTGGGGTAGAAATATGATGGATTGCTGAAGCTTGTAAGGTCATGTCTTTGGCGGTTTGCCAATGTTCTCCCCAGCCTTGTTCTGACCAAGCACCATCAATAAGCCCAGGACATACCGCATTAACACGTATGTTTTTCGAACCTAGAGTTTTGGCTAAGGTTTTAGTTAAGCTATTTAGACCGGCTTTTGAGGCACAGTAAGCAATAGAACTGCCATGAGTGGTTAATCCAGCAATACTGGATGTCATAACAATTTCGCCACCTCCTTGTTGTTCTAAGAAGGGAGTTGCAGCTCGACTAATATAAAAAGGGCCTAACAAATTGGTATTTAAGGTTGAACGCCATATTTCATCGCTTAGCTGATCGAGTTCATTATGCGGAACAAAAGAAGTTGTGCCAGCGTTATTAATCACAACATCCAAGCGACCAAACTCCTTGACTACAAAGTTGACCAACTCACAACATTCTTGATTATTACTGACATCGGCTTGAAAGATCGCTCCGACACTACCAGCTTGTTGGACTTGATCTAAGGTTTGTTTTGCACCATGTTCATTGTTTGCAAAGTTAATGACAACCTTAACTCCACGTTTAGCTAAATCTAAGGCGACAGCCGCCCCAACACCAGAACTTGCTCCCGTAATCAATGCTACTTTATTTTCTAACCGCATACTGGACCAGCCAAACTAGAACCCTTTATGGTAATACGGTGCAAAGTTCTCATTTCTCCCTGGTAATCATTGTTAGCAAAATGCCAAGTGCTGCGATTGTCCCAAATAGCGACTGAACCCGGTTGCCAATCAAACTCACACGTATATTCAGGTTTAGAACCATGTTCGTAAAGAAAGTTTAATAGAGCAAAAGCTTCGTCATCATGCCAGTTGTCGAAGCCTATTGTATGGGCTTTATTAACATACAAGACTGGCTTATGACTTTCTGGGTGGATAACAATTACAGGATGCATTGCTGAACTCACTTGCACATTCTCAGCTAATTTATCACTTAGGTCGGTGTTGGAAAAATATCCGCCTTTACCGTACAAATGTTCGTTTGAATGTTTTGCCGTGATGAGACTAAGTGTCGACTTGAGGCCTTCAGATAAGCCTTCATAAGCCGCGTACATATTGGCAAATTTTGTGGCACCACCTGAAGACGGTAACTCCCTCGCAACTAAAATTGAAGCCATTGCGGGCTCTTCATCATATGAGTGATCAGTATGCCACCCCCCGCCTATATTCGTAGTTTGCTGTTTTTCTTTGCTCACTACAGCAATTTCGGGAAACCCCTCTAGCGTTTTAAATATTTTATTAACCACAATATCACCAAATTTATTGGCAAGACTTTTATGTTGCTTAGGACTTAGGGATTGATCTCGAAAGAATAGTAAGCCATGTTCAACAAAAGCTTGTTGTAACGATTCAAAATCACTGTCTGTTAAATTGGCTAAGTCGATCTCTTCAATTAAAACACCACAATTATTGGTAAAAGCCGTTATTTTCATCGTTGCGACCGCCTTAATTAACTGTACTTAAAAACTTTTTCATCGAGATCTATATTTGGCAGAATCTCTTTTTCTTCCCAGTAATCTTGCGTGTGTTGCCACTCTGGATTCGAGCCTCTTTTGGGCAATAAATGTAACGAACGTAATATGTAACTTGGATTAAATTCTTTAGTATCTATCCAAGGCAGTAAATCCATATTTTCATCTTCTGGTCTTAATGTAATAGACACTTTTTTGGCACTTTTTGAGTCCATGTGATTGAGAAGTCGACACACAAAATCACCGAGTAAATCGACCCGTAACGTCCAGCTCGCGCGAAAATACCCCATAACCCATAACATATTTGGCATGTTGGTGAACATCATGCCGCGATAAGTGACACATTTAGAAAAATCAATAGGCGAACCATTGTTATAAAACTTAATGCCACCAAGTACACTCATGTTAAAACCAGTCGCCGTTATTATGATGTCTGCTTCCAGTTCATTTCCTGATTTTAATAAGAGACCTGTTTCTGTGAATTTTTCTATTTGATCTGTCACTATGGAAGCTTTACCTGCTTTTATTCCTTCAAATAAGTCTCCATTTGGTACTACCGCGATGCGCTGACGCCATGGATCATAGTTTGGAGTAAAGTGTGTATCAACGTCGAAATTTTCTGGTAAACACCCTTTAACGCCGTCAATCAGTGCTTTTTTTACGGCACTTGGGTAATCATTGGACAGCTTAATAAAGTCTTTTTGTTCTTTTAAAATAGATTTGCGAACGATATCGTGCAGGATAGTTTCATCAATGTCTAAATCTCTGAGGTGGTCGGCCAATTCATTTTCATTTTTTCTTGGGAAAAAGTAAGTTGGGGAACGTTGCAATATCGTTACATGTTCAACTTCATTCGCGATATTAGGAGCAACTGTTGCCGCCGTCGCTCCCGAACCAATTACGACTACTTTTTTATTTTTATATTCGAGGTCTTCAGGCCAGTTTTGAGGATGGATTATTTCTCCCTGAAAATCTTCCATACCTTGCCATTGAGGTGTATAACCTTTTTCGTGTTCGTAATAGCCTTGGTTCATCCACAGAAAATTAGTTGAGTAATGAACTTGTTCGTTCGTTGATTTATTTTGTGCGGTTATAAACCATAATTGCTGTTCTTCTTGCCAATCGGCAGATATGATTTTGTGGTTGTAATGAATGTGGCCAGCTAATTCGCCTTCGTCGATGACTTCCGCCATGTAATTTAATATTTCTTTGCCTGTCGCAATTGGTGCCCCGGTCCAGGGTTTAAACCGATATCCAAACGTATACAAATCACTGTCAGAGCGAATACCTGGATAATTGTGCATTAACCACGTACCACCAAAACTCTCCATGCCTTCAAGAACGATAAACTTTTTGTCTGGGCACTGTTGTTTGAGGTGGTAAGCTGAGCCAACGCCTGATATACCTGCACCAATTATTATAACGTCTAAATGTTGCACGTTGCTCATGATAATTCCTTAACAGTTTAATTATGATTTTATAAATTACCCGAGTAAACATGCATTTATTGTCTCCACCGTGACAAGACTAAAAATTAAAGACAGGCATGTACAAATATTTTTATTATTAGGAGGGAGGCTTACAATACGTGTGCTGGATAGAATCGCAGGCTATCGAGGTTACCCAAAGCGTGTAAGGCAAGATAATGGTCCTCAGTTTATCTCTTATGCACTTGAGGTTTGGGCTGAACAACAGAGCATTAAGTTAGATTTTATTAAACCAGGTAAGCCAACTCAAAATGCGTATATTGAACGATTCAAACGCACTTACCGAAATGAAGTGTTGGAGTATTATTTGTTCAACAGCTTGACTTAAATGAGGGGGGACCACGGATAGTTGGCTTGAAGAATATAATTATATTCGGCACATGAATCACTGAACGATCTACCGCCCAAGCTATATGAGCGGTTAAATAAAGAAAACTCTCTTAAAATATGATCTATATAAGGGATGGTTACCGTTTTGTATTATTTCAATTTATCACATCACTTAGAAAACCCCGTGAACTGAGCGAAGAAAAGTCGCGGGGCAATTCACTTACCGTTAATGTAAGAGTCAGTTCATACTAATGTTGGTTGCTTAATCTGTAACCCTCTCTAAAGTCGTCCTTATATTGTTTTATTAGATTTGCGCCGCTAACCATGCGGCCTGGTTGATCGCACGTTTTGCGTCTAGTTCTACAGCAACATCAGCACCACCAATGACATGAACCGGTAGCTCTGGCATCCTACTTTTTAACTGTTCTGCAAGCTCACGAAGTGGGGTTTGGCCTGCACATAATACAACGTGATCAGCACAAATGAGATTGGGTTTACCATCTATAAGAATGTGAAGGCCATTGTCGTCTACCTTGATGTATTCGACATTCGATAACATGGATACATGTTTCATTTTTAAGGTCGCTCTATGGATCCAACCTGTCGTTTTTCCAAGGTTAGCACCGATTTTGGTATTTTTTCGTTGGAGTAGATATACGTCTCTCGCCGGTTTTGGAGGAGATGCAGCGATAATGCCTCCTGGGGTTTTGTTTTCTAGGTCTATTCCCCATTCTAACGCAAATGCATCTTTATTAAGGGCGGTAGATTCTCCTTGATGAGTCAGGTATTCAGCGACATCAAACCCTATACCTCCAGCGCCGATAATCGCAACCCGCTTGCCAACGGTGACTTTACCATTTAGTACATCAATATAACTAACGACTTTGGGATGGTTTAAACCCTTAATTTCAGGTGTTCTCGGTTTGATACCCGTAGCAATCACGACCTGTTCAAACTCTCTTAGTATCTCTGGAATTGCAACTGTGTTTAGTTTGACGTTAACGTCGCTTAAATCTAATTCTTGTTTGAAGTATCTAAGTAATTCATAAAATTCTTCTTTTCCAGGCACTTTCTTTGCTAAGTTGAGTTGCCCCCCGACGCTATCCTGTTGGTCGAAGAGTGTCACTTTATGACCTCTTTTGGCCGCGTAAACTGAAAAAGACATACCCGCAGGGCCCGCGCCAACAACTGCAATTGATTGTGGCCTCTCAGTCTGGTTAAAGTTTAATTCGGTTTCAAATCCAGCCCGAGGGTTTACTAAACAAGATGACACTTTGTTTTCGAAAGTATGGTCTATACAGGCTTGATTACAGGCGATACAGGTGTTGATTCTGCTGCTGTTTCCGTTTTTGGCTTTATTGACAAACTCAGGGTCTGCTAACAATGGCCTTGCCATCGAAACCATATCAGCTACACCATCATTAATTAACTGCTCTGCAAGTTCAGGCGTATTAATGCGGTTACTGGTGACGACGGGGATAGTCACTTGCTCTTTAACTTGCTTTGATATTTGGCTAAATGCACCTCTAGGTACCATAGTTGCAATGGTTGGCACTCTTGCTTCGTGCCAGCCGATACCCATGTTAATAATACTTGCACCAGCTTTTTCTACTTTTTTGGCGAGTTCTATTACTTCGCTGTTTGAACTGCCACCCTCTATTAAATCCAACATAGAAAGGCGATAAATGATAATGAATTTGTCACCAACGGCTGCTTTTATTCGTTTGACTATTTCGAGGGGAAACCTTATTCGATTTTGATAGGAGCCTCCCCATCTATCCATTCTTTTATTGGTGCGCGAAGCAATGAATTGATTTATTAAATAACCTTCAGAGCCCATAACTTCGACACCGTCATAACCAGCTCTTTTTGCCAATTCAGCACATCGAACAAAATCCTCGATTTGTTGCTCAATCTCCATGTCAGTTAGCTCTCTTGGTGACAGGGGACTTATAGGTGCTTGAATTGCGCTTGGTGCAACCAAATTTTTATTATAGGCATACCTGCCTGCATGTAATATCTGCATGCAAATTTTACAATCATACTTATGGACCGCAGATGTTATGAGTTGGTGATCTGCGACGTCTTTTTCTGTTGCCATTAATGAGGCCCCGTCAAACACAGCACCTTCCTTGTTCGGCCCTATGCCGCCAGTGATGATTAAACCAATACCTCCTTTTGCTCTTTCACCGTAAAAAGCTGCTAGCTTTTCAAATCCGCTATCACTTTCTTCTAAATTAGTATGCATTGAACCCATAATGGTTCTATTTTTGAGTTGGGTGAAACCCAAATCAATAGGTTCAAAAAGTTTAGGGTAATGTGTATTCATAGGATTCTTCTTATTAGCTAATTAGCAAAAAATATGCTGTAGGTTTCAATTTAGCAAAGCTGTAATGGGGGATTTGTCGCTATAGTGACATGGGAAAGTTATTTCGGCTTTAACACTCGATAGCTCTACTACCACAATATAGTTATTTACAATTGGCGATTTGCCCATCTTTTGCTGTGGAAGTACCAAGTCATGAAAATTGCTTTTAGGAAGAAGTCAACGGCGGTAAGAATAAATAACAAGGTGAGGGACAAAGAATATTGTAAAAATAAATATGGTAAAATAAAACGCACTAAGATTAACACCGCCAAAGTCACGAAAAGCGGGTAAATCGTTTCTCCGGCGCCTCTAATAGCACCGCCTAACGCAAAATCTGTAGCGATAAATGGCATGGCAATAGCAACAATTGTTAAAAATAATGAGATGTATTCTTGTACGACTTGTTCTTGGCTAAGTAATTGCGACAACCAATTTGCGCTTGCCGCCATAAAAATTGCTGAGACGACTAATAAAATAAAACTTACGCGCCAGGTTCGCCAACCCTGTGCTGATGCTAATTCGACTTGTTTAGCCCCAACATACTGCCCAACAACAATTGCCCCAGCAGTAGATAAAGCTAATGCAATTACAATGATGATACTTAATATGTTTAAACCTATTCCATAGGCTGCTAGTGCCTCGGTCCCATAACTTGCAACAGCAAGTGTAAATATTAAAAATCCAATTTGCATCATGATTTGCTCTATCGCACTAGGTATACTTGTTTTCAACAGTATTTTAAGTTTTTTTCTGTACTGAGTTTTGATTGGATAGGCTAATTTATATTTACCTTGACGCCACATATAGGAAAAAATAACTATGGTTAATAGTGAACCGAAAATGGCTCCAATGGTTATGCCTTCTACTCCGAGGTTTGGTAGCCACCATAATCCAGAACTTAAGGCTATGCTACCGAACGCGTTGCCGCTAAACGATATCGTGGAAAGATAGAGAGGGTTTAATGCATCACCCGTTGCTCTTAATGACGTTGTGAAAATAATATTAAGTGAATAAATTGGACTAAATAAACATACCCATCGAACTAGATTAATAGCAGTTTGCTGAGTATCAGCTTTTAAACTAAACCAACCGGTTATATTAGGGGCAAAAATGTAACATAGCGTAGCGATAATAGCTGATAAAGAGAAGCCCATAAACAACGCTGTTTGTGTTGCTTGCCCTGCCTTTTCTAGTTCTTTAGCACCGATATTACGCGATACAATTGCCGAAACTCCGATTGCCAGACCAAATAATGCGGATTGCAAGATGAAATAGAATCTCTGAGAAATTGTCATAGCCGCAACGGCTTCTGAGCCCATTCCTGTTGCCAAGATGATTTGGATAAGTCCAATCCCCACCAACAGCAAGTTGGAAACGATTGTTGGCCACGCCAGCTTCCAAATACTTGGTGGAATATGCGTTGTCATTCTGTGGTTTAAAATGATGAAAGTGCTGAGTCTGCAATTTGTTCCCAAATTGCAGTTACTTTAATATCTGTTTGCGAAACATAGGATTTATCCTCATCAAAATTTACAATTAAATTACCTTGATAAGTAGGCCACTGGAGCTGACTTGTTGAAGGATTACCTTTTCGCGCAAAATTACACCAGCTTAGTTGAATTTCTTTTACAAGTTGTGCAACACGTTCACTGTTTCCGTGAAAATACTCTGACGTAAATCCAAAAACATAACCAATATCGACGATATGGGTACATCTTAACTCAGGTAAGACTGTTCGTTTGGCTAATGTATAACGATAACCTGTACCACCACTATCAAAGTGTTTTTTTAACAAGCGATGACAAGGTTGATGAAACCAAAAATTGGTGTAAATTTCTGCCAACACTTCTTTATTGGAGATTTCAACTTTTCTCAACTTCAGCTGCTCTTGAGCGCAGCTTATATATGTAGCTATTGAATCTTGAGGAATAATCTGTGTTAATCGAGCTGTAAGCTCTTCATCACTGACTTCAGATTTTGGAGACATTAATGCAAAGAGCGTCCATTCGTCCGCATTAGTGCCAGCTAAAATTCTCACATCCTTAGCGCTACCTTCCGCGATTGCTGCATATGGCTCAATAGGAAGGTATTCATCGCCTACAACAGGCTTAAACGGTAATATGCCAAACGTTAAGTAGATTTCAGGCTTGGATATGAAACCTTGGTATATTGCCATTAAGTCTTTGATGGCCAAATTTGATAGATCCTGATGAGAGACTCCATGCTCCGCAGCATAGTCAACAAACTTTTTTGCGACCAAATTTGCTTTTTCTTTTGAGTGGAATGTATGACCTGCTCCACTTTGTAGTATTGCCTTATGAAACAGATTTTTGGCTGATGGCATTGCTAATAGGCACGCAATGCTCATCGCTCCAGCAGATTCACCAAACAAAGTAATATTGTCTTTATCACCACCAAAGTAACCGATATGCTTCCTAATCCATTTTAATGCTTCTATTTGATCCAACAAACCTTCATTGCCCGTTGAATTAACCATTCCATCAGTGGTATCAATAAGTCGTAAAAAACCTAAAGGTCCTAGTCGATAGTTTATGGATACAACAACAACATCATGATTCTTAGCCAATAAATCACCTTGGTAACTTGGCAGCACATTACCTCCTACTATAAATCCGCCTCCATGGATCCAAACCATGACTGGTTTCTTCCCAATTAAACTCGCAGTAGAAATATTGAGGTTTAAACATTCTTCGTGTTGTTTATATTCTGTTAAGTTGCCTGTTAGTTGGTCAAGGGGGGTTGGATTTTGCGGACAAATAGCGCCATCATCTATATGAGTCCTAGTTTCAACGCCAACAGTTATCGAAGGCTGCCATCGGCTATTATGGGTCGAGGCATAACGGATCCCTTTAAAATTAGTAACTCCCTCAGCTATTGATGAGGTAATACCAGTTAAAATTTTATTATTAAATTCTAGGTTTATGAATGCCAAAGTAAATTCGCCCCATTTAACTAATCTATTAAAATGTAAGTTACCAGCACAAATTTGCTCGACATGTAACCTATGTGACAGCTAATCATTTTCACATATCACTAACATAGATGACAGAAGAGGAAGTGCTCACTTGGTTATCAATAAGTAGTAATTTGGCAAAGAGTGCGTTCTTGACTCCAATAAAAAATAATTGGTTATAAATAATCAATTAAAATCAACAAAGTGGAGAGGCTAATGTCATATTTTACAAAACAGATTGGGTTCACTAGTAAGCTAAATCCCGTTGCAACAACAGTATTAATTGCTTTATCTACAACACAGTTTACTGTTAATGCACAAGAGCAAAAACAAGAACAAGAAGCTAAAAAAAATGCTGAGATAGAAGTTATGGAGGTGACATCCACAAAACGAACGACTTCGTTAATGGAGACAGGCCAAGCAATAAGTGCCTTCAGTCATAATACAATGGAGCAAATTGGTTTAGACGGTGCAGAGGATCTAATGCTGTTCACTCCGGCGTTGTCCATTACTAGTAACAAGGTATCTATTAGAGGTATTGGCAGACCAAATAACGCGCTTGGTTCCGACCCTGGCGTTGGTATTTATACCGATGGCGTTTACAACACTGAAAATGGCGTTTTCGATTACTGTAATATGTGTGATGTTGAACGAATAGAGGTATTAAGGGGACCACAAGGTACTTTATATGGCAGAAATGCAGTTGGTGGTGCGATCAATATAATCAGTAAGCAGCCCGATGAGGAGTTGGGTGGATTTATTAAGGCTGAGTTAGGTAGTCATAACTTGCAGACATTTCAAGGTCAAGTGACGGGGAGGTTATCTGAGTCTATTAGCGCTATCGCTACACTTTCTTCTTCTGACAGAGATGGCTTTCAAGAAAATTTATATAATGGTGAATTATTTGATGCAGAAGATCGCCTTTATGGTTCTATGACTATTAAAGGTGAATGGTCTGAAGACTGGGTGAGTTCCTTACGTTATATGGGGCATAAAAGAAGTGGAACACCTGACAACGGTTACACTTTAGAACCATATAAAACAACAACTAGTGGAGGAGCTCTGCCAGGCATGTTTCCTTCGGCAAATGCAGTTAACCACTTTGATGGTTATTTGGGCACTAATCCAGCGGTAAAGGATGACTCATTAGTTAACATGGATAGATCTCCTTCTTTATCTTCTAAATCGAGTCGTATAATTTTTACCAATACTCTAACTTTTGATGATTTAGATTTAAAATACACCTTAGGTTTATACGATTATGACTATCGTACACAAACCGATGCAGACCAAGGTGTTGCAGATAGTATGCGCATAGATGTAGGTCGCAATGTTGCTCATTCACTTGGTATGCCTAATCTTGATGCTTTTGGACTTGCTGGAGTTCCATTATATGTTGCATCAGATATGTTTTACAACGTACAGCAGTCAGGTGAGTCTACTTCACACGAGATCCAACTAATTTCAGATTATGAAGGCAACTTAAATTTTATTGCTGGTGCTTATTATTACAACAGCACAGAGTCACAATATTCTGATTATGTAGAGACGGGTTTTGGTCTTATGCAGGGTGATATTATTAATACAATAACAGGAGGAGCGATCAACACGGGGTTAATTGCTGATTTGGTTATATCATCAACCATTCCTGGTGTACCACCTGGAACCCCTGTTTTGGGTTTACCTCCAATGAGTTTGTACCAGTATTATGCTACCTTGGCCAACTTAGGTGCTGGTTTGCCGGGTATGGCCCCTTATGAAGTCGCAACGGATTATGAAAATGGAGGTTACTTATATTATGGACAAAACGACTTAGAGACTACCGCAATGGCTGTTTACGGTCAGGTTGAATATGATGTAACTCAAGACATTAAGGTTACCGCAGGCATTCGTTATTCTGATGATGAAAAAACGGGCTCTGACGATATTTTTGCGTATTTATCCACCCCGAAAACTCAACATGAAGTAGGTGATAGCTGGGATAAAGTAACATGGCGTTTGCAAGCTGATTGGGATATTGACAGCACATCTCATTTATACGGTTATGCGGCTACAGGCTATCGCTCTGGAGGTTTCAATTTAGGCGCAGCGACGGTTAAGGATGTAGCAAAAGTCGCGCCGGAAGAATTAATGGCATACGAAGTCGGCTATAAAAAGGTTTTATTTGGTGGTTTAGCTAATTTGTCTACAGCCGCTTACTATTATGATTACACCGACTTACAGGTTATGAGTACTATTACTGAAGGTGGCTTTACTACCGTTGGATTTAATAACGCAGCGGAAGCTTCTGTTACAGGTGCTGAAGTTGAATTAATGGCAATGGTAACGGATGACACTCAAATCATGATGAGCTATTCAATAACTAATGCTGAGTATGATAACTATGAGTCTATTGATTCTAGTGCATGTGCTATATTAGCAAATGGCGACAGCTCTAAAGATGCTTGTCAAGTTCAAGACCTATCTGGAAACAAACTAAATTTAGCGCCAGAATCGAAGTTTAGTATTGCTGCTACACAATATTTCGATATTGGTAATAATGGCCATTTGTCAGCAACCATCGCATATTCATACGTTGGTGAACAATACAGCCGAGCATTTAATTTGGAACAGTGGGATAAAATAGAATCAAATAGCCGCACAGACATACGAGTAAATTGGAGATCACCTGCTTACAACTGGAACGTTGATCTTTGGGTTAAAAATCTAGCAGATGAAAGAAACGTCATTCATATGGGGGTTCCTTCTACTGTAACTCGATTAAGTACAGGTGAAATTAGTCAACCTCTTACCTGGGGCATAAGTGCAGCTTATAATTTTGGTATCTAACTTTAATTAAAATTAAAATTAAAATTAAAAAAGCTCTCACCGCGAGAGCTTTTTACTTTATTATCTGGAAAAGATTACTATATGAGATGGGAATGGAAAAGAGTACTGATATTGAAAAGTCTATAAGTCAAAGTGCTTGGTTTCAAGGTTTGCCAAGAGAAGCAATAAATGAACTCATCGACTCAGCCAAAACCGTAGCGCATGCGGACCAAACGTATTTATATAGACTTGGTGATCAAAGCCATACGATTTATTGCGTACTATCAGGCAGTGTCCGGATTAAAATTACTAGTCTCTTGGGCCAAGAATTTTCGATCATTGATTTTAATGTTGGAAGTTGGTTAGGTGAAATGGCTATCACCGAAAAACCGACAAAAATGTTTGAAGCACAAGTGCTTAATTATTCAGTATTATTGGAGATACCAGCTCGAAAAGTAAGAGCTATAGCTGAACGGTATCCAATCATTTACAAAAATCTATTCTTTGAACAAAGTGAGCGTACCATAGGCATGAGCGAAGTGCTGGGTGGTATGTTGTTTTACCCTTTAAGGGCTAGATTGGCAGGTCGTTTGTTATGGATTATGCGAGAAAATGGAGTGGAACAAGAGGGTGGAATCTTATTAGATAAAAAGATTAGCCAACAGGAGCTCGCAAGTTTAACTATGGGCTCTCGACAACGTGTTAATAAAATTTTTAGAGAGTGGCAAGAGAAAGATATTGTTTTAATGGAAGGACAAAAATATTTTGTTAAGGATAAAGATGCACTGTATAAGGAAATTGAACCATTAGACGACAACTAATGGCTCAAAAATCAATTAAATTAAAAAATCGACATTAGATGTAAATTTCTTTTTTAAACTACACTTTTTATTACATCGGCAATGTAGGTGTTACATATTTGGATAATTGGGTCCCCCCCCCCCTTCAGGTGTCACCCAAGTAATGTTTTGGGCAGGGTCTTTAATGTCACAAGTTTTACAGTGAACACAGTTTTGAGAGTTGATTAGGAACTGTTTTTCACCCGCTTCATTTTCAACAAACTCATATACACCAGCCGGGCAGTAACGCTGTGCTGGTTCATCGAATTTCTCTAAGTTACTGGTGATAGGAATTTGACTATCCATTAACTTTAAATGAACAGGCTGATCTTCTTCGTGATTAGTATTTGACAAAAATACCGACGATAAACGGTCAAAGCTTAATTTGCCGTCAGGTTTATTGTATTCAATTTTATTGCAATCAGACGCTGGTTTTAATAACGTATAATCTGGGGTGTCATCCCGGAAGTTAAATGGTAATTTACCGCCAAAATAGTTTTGGTCTATCACGTTGTATGCACCGCCTAACACCATGCCTAACTTATGTATTACAGGACCAAAGTTTCGGCTGCTATATAACTCGTCATATAACCATGAATCGTCAAATACATGTTGGAATTGAGTTAAATCATTTTGACCTTGGTCGCCAGCCTTTAATGCATCCGCAATCACTTCGGCAGCAATCATGGCAGATTTCATAGCCGCATGATTACCTTTGATTTTGGCAAAGTTTAACGTACCCGCGTTACAACCTACTAAGAAGCCACCTGGCATAGACATTTTCGGTAATGAGTTTAACCCACCTTTGGCAATGGCACGTGCGCCGTAGGCAATACGTTTGGCTCCTGATAAGTATTTCGTATAAACAGGGTGATGTTTCATCCGTTGAAACTCTTCAAACGGGCTCATGTGAGGGTTTGAGTAATTTAAGTCAACAATTAATCCACATACAACTTGGTTGTTTTCGGCGTGATATAAATAGCCGCCACCTGATGCTCCGTCGGTTAAGGGCCAACCTGCAGTATGAACCACTAATCCTTCTTGGTGTTGCTCAGCTGGAATATCCCAGATTTCTTTGAAACCTAAGCCATAGTGTTGCGGTGATTTGTCTTTGTCTAGTTGGTATTTACTGATCAGCTCTTTACCTAAATGACCACGACAGCCCTCGGCAAAAATAGTGTACTTAGCACGCAACTCCATACCAGGCATAAACGAGTCTTTAGGCTTGCCTTCTTCATCAAGACCCATGTCGCCTGTTTGAATACCAACTACATTATTATTGTCATCATACAAAATATGAGAAGCGGCAAAACCTGGGAAAATTTCAACGCCCATCTGCTCAGCTTGTACCGCTAACCAACGACACACATTGCCCATAGAGACAACATAGTTACCTTCGTTATGCATGGTTTTTGGGAAAGCAAAGCTCGGAACTTTAGAGGCTTTTCCTTCGCCCTTTAAGAAGTAAACTTCATCGTGTGTGACTTTGGCAAAAAGTGGCGCGCCTTTCTCAGCCCAATCAGGAATAAGCTCATTTAAGGCTTTTGGCTCAAATACCGCACCTGATAATACATGCGCTCCCACTTCTGAACCTTTTTCGACCACACATACCATTAAATCTTGTTCGTTTTCTTGTGCTTTTTGCTTGACTCGGATTGCAGCAGACAATCCTGCAGGGCCTGCTCCAACGATGACAACGTCAAAGTCCATTGATTCTCTTTCTATATTAGACATTGATAAGCCTTTTATAATGAGAGATCCGTGTTAAGAGGATCTCTTTAATTGGGCAAAAGGGGATTTAAAATGAAAAGTGTTCTGGGTCTAACTGCATCATGCTTTCTGCGCCAGCGTCAATACATGCGGCATGACCTTTTGCTCTTGGTAAAACGCGATCAAAGTAGAACTTTCCAGTATTTATCTTTGCTTGGTAGAATTCGCTATCCGAGATGTTATTCTCAAGTTTACTTTTAGCCGTTAACATCATTTTCAACCAATAATAAGCCAAGCATACATAACCCGAGAACATCAAATAGTCTACCGATGCCGCGCCAATTTCATCCGCTGATTCTTGAGCTTTAACGCTAATCGACTCCGTCAACTCTCGCCACTGGTTCACATATTGTTGCAAAGTAGCACATGGTTTAGGCATGCTAGCTTCATCCATGGTTGTTAAAAAATCTTCAATTTCATTAAGATAGATTTCCAGTAACTCACCCTGGCTACCAATTACTTTTCTGCCTAACAAATCCAACGCTTGGATACCTGTCGTACCTTCGTATAAACAACATATCCGAGTATCTCTTACGAGCTGCTCCATTCCCCATTCTTGAATAAAACCATGACCTCCAAAAACTTGAATGCCGTGATTGGCAGATTCAAGACCAGTTTCAGTTAGGAATGCTTTAGCAATAGGTGTTAATAGAGCAAGTTTGCTCTCTGTTACCGCCAAGACTTTTGGATCTTTAGAAGAATAAGTATTGTCTACAAGGTGAGCCAACTCTGCGACCATTGCTCGTCCTCCTTCTGCAAAAGATTTTTGTGTCAGTAACATTTTTCGAACGTCTGGATGCACAATTATAGGATCTGCAGGTCCATCAGGGTTCTTACTTCCTGTCATGCTGCGCATTTGAAGTCGCTCTTTTGCGTAAGCCAAAGAGCCTTGAAATGCCGCTTCAGATGCTGAAACACCTTCATTTGCAACACCTAGTCGAGCTCCGTTCATAAAGGTAAACATGCAACGCAGTCCCTTATTTACTTCTCCAATTAGATAACCTTTTGCGTCATCAAAATTAATGACGCAGGTAGAATTACCATGGATGCCCATTTTGTGCTCAATGGAACCACAATTAACGCCATTACGAGCGACAATTTCACCTTCTTCATTGATGTTAAATTTAGGAACTACAAAAAGCGATATACCTTTTGTACCTTCAGGAGAACCTGGAATTCTTGCTATAACAATATGAACAATGTTTTCCGATAAGTCATGTTCACCTGCGGAAATGAATATTTTGCTGCCATTCAAACGGTAGCTACCATCCTCATTGAGTTCTGCTTTGGTTCTCAATAAACCCAAATCTGTACCGCAGTGCGCTTCTGTTAAACACATGGTGCCTGTCCATGTTCCCTCTACTAGCTTTGGCAAAAACATATTTTTCTGTTTATCAGAGGCATAACGTTCAATCGTAGAGATGCAGCCATGACTTAACCCAGGATACATTGCGAAACTGTGGTTAGCTGCAGAGAACATTTCACTGACGACAGTATTTAAAGAATGAGGCAACCCCTGACCACCAATCTCTTTATCTTGAGCCAATGTTGGCCAACCGCCTTCAACATACTGACTATAGGCTTCTTTAAAGCCATCAGGTGTTGTAACTGTACCCAGATCCCATTGGCAACCTTGTTGATCACCTATTTGATTGATCGGTGCTATGACCTGTTCTGTAAACTTCGCTGCTTCTGACAAAATAGCATCTACCATGTCAGTTGTGGCATCTTCATACCCTAATGTTAGATAGTGGTTTTCACAGTTAAGCATTTCCTGCATAACAAACTTATAATCTCTAAGAGGAGCTTTATATTTTGGCATTTTTATATCCTATGATTGAAAGTAAATTTGATTAAGCATTCTGTTTTAAAACCATTCCGGTTTCATATCGAATGCGCTACTATCTACTTTCATCACCAAATCTCCCCAGTTGTTGCATTTAGGTAGTTCAGTATTTATGAAAAACTTCATCGCTTGAATTTTTCCTTTATAAAATGGCACATCATCGCAGTGGGCTCCTTGTTCTAGTGCTTTTTTCGCGACTATTGCTTGCTTAAGCCACAACCAACTTATAGTGATATGACCAAACATATCTAGGTATGCCACAGAATTAGAAAACACCAAGTCTAAGTTCATATCTTTTGATAAACGCATTACCGTAATTGTTACTTCTTTTAACATATCCACTGCTTGAGCAAGTTTTTCAGCATAAACATCTATTTCATCTATGTGGTAAGCATTGTTAAGTGTTGTTTCAACTTGAGCTAGAAAAAGTTTATAACCAGCGAAGTCTTTCATTGGCAGCTTTCGAACGATTAAGTCCAGAGACTGAATACCCCTAGTGCCTTCATGAATAGGGTTTAGACGGTTGTCACGATAATAGAGTTCCACTGGGTGCTCGTTGATATAGCCATGACCACCTAATACTTGAATAGCGAGATCATTAGCTTTAGGGCACCAGTCGGATGGCCAGCTTTTAATTACGGGCGTTAAAAAGTCCAGTAATGTGCTTGCTTTCTTCTTTGCATCGTCCGTTAGCGCTGTTCTCTCATCATCAGCTAATTGACTCCCAAAAGCACATAACGCAAAGGCTCCTTCGGCATAACTTTTCTGAATAAGCAGCATACGTTTGACGTCTGGGTGTTCAATAATATTAACTGGTGATGACAAAGGATTTTTATTAGAAAGTAGTCTGCCTTGTGGTCGCTCTTTGGCATAATAAAGTGAATATTGGAAACCGGTTAACGCAGTCAAGGCTGCGCCAGAGCCTACCAATATTCTGGCTTCATTCATCATGTGGAACATATAACGAAGTCCTTGGTTTTCTTCACCCACCAAGTAACCTATTGCCCCATCTTGCTCACCAAAACTTAAGGCTGTCGAAGTGTGCCCCCTGCCTCCCATTTTATGAAAAAGACCTGCTAACTCCACTTCATTTTTTGTAGTAACTTCACCAGCATCGTTGACCAAGTACTTAGGCACGATAAACAGCGATATTCCTTTAATACCTTTCGGTGCTCCCTTAACTCGGGCTAGTACAAGATGGACGATATTTTCACTAAGGTCATGATCACCTCCAGAGGTCCATATTTTGTTTCCCTTAATACGGTATTCTCCATTTTCATCCTTTTCTGCCGATGTTATTAAGTCAGCCAAACCAGAGCCTGCTCCAGGTTCTGTCATTGACATGGTTCCGGTAAAACGTCCTTGGCGCATGGGCTGTACCCACTTTGTTTTTTGCTCTGGTGTTCCGTAGGCTTCAATCAAATTACAATTAGCGTGTGTAAGGGTTAAATATCCGACAGTAGTACTTGCTGCGGCCGATATGTAGCCAGAAACTGCAGCATTCACCACCAAAGGTAGTTGCATACCACCGATATCGAAATCAGTAGTTGGGGCCGCCAATCCTGCTTCTTTAACAGCGTCAAGAGCCTGTTTAATCTCTGGCAAAATATGGACTTTTTTTCCATCAAAAGTTGGTTCGTTGGCATCTACTTTTTTCTGAATAGGTAGAAAGTACTTCTCTGCGACTTGCCTCGCTATAGTGATAGCAGCATCAAACGTTTCCTTGTCGTGATCTCTATATCGTTCACGTTCAGTTAATTGTTCGACGTTAAAGAACTCATACAGGAAAAATTCCAAATCTCTTTGGTTTAAAATTGGTGCAGGCATAAATACTCCTTAATAAAGCAATTATCCGCATTAAATATCAACTGTCGTTTTGGTTTTGTCACAAGAGTGACAAATAACAAATACTTTTGGGTATCAAGAGGGCTAATGCTTCGATATAGATTTTTTGTCTCCATGGTGACAAAGGAAATTTATGGCAACTGGCAAATTGAAAGAATCTTTTGGCTAAGAAGTTTGAATAATGACCGAGTTTAATTTCAATACAACTAAAAGCATCATTAGCAATATCGGTGCAGTTTCAAAAATAGTTGATTTCTGTCGCCAGCTTTCAATAACAAAGCCATTGATTGTTACCGACCATGGCATTGTCAATTGTGGACTCTTATTGCGTCTGACAGAGCATTTATCAGGTGCAAGCTTTGCTCATTGTATTTACGACAATGTATCCCAAGATCCTTATGAAGATGTTATTTACGAAGGTACTGATGTAGCAGTAAAAAATAATTGTGACGGGGTTATAGGATTTGGTGGTGGCAGCTCAATGGATACTGCTAAATTAGTCGCTTTGTTGGCAAATAATAAAAAAATTAGATTGGACGATATATACGGCCTAGATCAAGTTACAGGTACTAGACTACCGCTCATTTTAATACCAACGACCGCTGGTACAGGCTCTGAGGTTACACCAATTTCAATTGTCACTACAGGTGACACAACAAAAGCGGGCGTCATTTCGAATCAATTATTACCTGATATCGCATTATTAGATGCCTCATTAACAATTGGCTTACCCTCGAATATTACTGCTGCAACAGGTATCGACGCTATCGTTCATGCAATTGAAGCTTATACATCAAAAATAAAAAAAAATGTCTACTCAGATATGCTAGCTATAAAAGCGATTCAACTGCTTTGCGAAAATATTAAAGAGGCGACTTTTAATGGTCGTAATATTGATGCTCGACAGAAGATGTTATTGGGGGCCAGTTTGGCAGGGCAAGCCTTTGCAAATGCACCAGTCGCTGCAGTCCATGCATTAGCGTATCCATTGGGAGGGTATTTTCATATTCCTCATGGCTTGAGCAATTCTTTAGTTTTACCGCATGTTATGAGATTCAATGCTAGTCATTGCAGCGATTTATATGCAGAGATCGCTCGCCTAACATTGCCTCACTCTTTTAAAGCCAAGGGTACAGATTTTGAAGTTACGGAAGCGTTTATCCAGTTTTTGGAATCACTGATCGTCTCTTTAGAGTTGCCAACGTCACTGAAAGAAATGGATATTGAAACAACTAGTTTGCCTCTACTGGCCAATGAAGCGATGAAACAAACTCGATTGTTAGTCAACAATCCTAAACCATTGTCAAAGTTTGATGCGCTAGCCATATATCAGAAGGCTTACGGAGTTAAAAATCTATGATGAATAAGGCTATTCCAAACAGGGAGGAATACTTTGAATTTTATCCGATAACCACTCGTTGGATGGATAACGATGTATTTGGGCATGTCAACAACGTGGTCTATTACTCCTATTACGATACAGTGATCAATCGGTTTTTGGCTGAGCACTGTGGGTTAAACCTGCAAACTTCGGATGTCGCAGCATATATTGTTCACAGTGAATGTATATATCATAGTTCAATTTCATATCCTGATGATATCGAAGGCGGATTTGTAGTAAACAAAGTGGGAAATAGTTCAGTTGAATACGGTGTAAGCGTTTTTAAAACTGGCAGTAATAGTGCATCAGCACACGGCTCAATGACTCACGTGTTTGTAGACAAAAAAAGTGGCAAACCAGTTCCTATTCCAGAAAATATCAGAGCGGTATTTTTAAATGCAGCTCGCAGTAAAAAACAATAAAGGCTATTGAATTATGAAGATAATAGTTCCGATAAAAAGAGTTATCGATTACAACGTTAAAGTTCGTATTAAATCCGATAAGACAGGTGTTGATTTAAACAATGTAAAAATGGCGATGAATCCGTTTTGTGAAATTGCTATTGAAGAGGCTATTCGATTAAAAGAGAAGGGGATAGCTAAAGAAGTCATAGTAGTTTCCATTGGCGATAAGGCATCACAAGAACAATTACGAACAGCACTTGCCCTAGGGGCAGATAGAGCGATACAAATAGATACCTCAGAAAACCTTGGCTCTTTGCAAGTAGCAAAACTTTTAAAATACATTGTTGAAAAAGAACAGCCAAGTCTGGTTATTTTGGGGAAACAATCTATTGACTCAGACAACAATCAAACGGGCCAAATGTTAGGGGCATTAACTGGTATGCCACAAGGGACATTTGCATCAGAAGTAAAGATCGCAGATGACCATGTGGAAGTGACTCGTGAAGTGGACGGTGGGTTAGAAACATTATCGTTATCGCTACCCGCCATAATTACGACCGATTTGCGACTTAATGAACCTAGATATGCGTCATTACCGAATATAATGAAAGCTAAACGTAAACCATTGGAAGTCCTATCGGCTGCAGATTTAGGAATAGAACTGTCATTTAAGATGAAAGTATTAATCGTAGAAGAGCCTGCGATAAGAGGCGCTGGAATTATGGTGTCTTCAATTGAAGAATTGGTCTATAAATTAAAAACTGAAGCTAAGGTGATTTCATGAGCGTTTTAGTGATAGCTGAGCACGACAACCAAGAATTAAAATTAGATACCGCTAAGGCAATTGGAGCTGCAATAAAAATCGGTGGCGACATACACCTCTTAATCGTTGGATACAATTGTGCTGGCGTGGCAGACCAAGCCACAAAATTAAAAGGTGTTACTCAAGTACTATTGGCAGATTCACCTGAATTTGAACACCAACTGGCTGAAAATACGGCTGAATTAATCGTTGATTTGGCTAGTGGATACGGACACATTATAGCGCCTGCTACAACGACGGGTAAAAATACGATGCCGCGAGTGGCCGCATTGTTAGATGTAGAACAAATATCCGACATAATTTCAGTGGAAAGTACTGACACTTTCAAACGACCAATTTATGCAGGTAATGCAATTGCTACCGTTAAAAGTGACTACGACACTAAAGTCATCACCGTTCGGACTTCAGCTTTTGATTTGGTAAATGTTGGTGGCGCTGCTGAATTAGTGACTTTAAACCTTACGAAAGCAAACGATAAATCTAAATTTGTTAAGCAAGTGCTCACTAAATCCGAACGACCTGAATTAACAGCAGCATCTATTGTGATATCAGGGGGGAGAGGAATGCAAAACGGTGAGAACTTTGCTTTATTGGAGCGCGTCGCTGACAAGTTGGGGGCAGCGGTAGGTGCGTCTCGGGCCGCAGTAGATGCTGGATTTGTTCCAAATGATATGCAAGTTGGACAAACTGGTAAAATTGTTGCTCCTGATCTGTATATCGCGGTGGGCATTTCTGGTGCAATTCAGCACTTGGCAGGTATGAAAGATTCGAAAGTGATTGTGGCTATCAATAAAGACCCAGAAGCGCCTATATTCCAAGTCGCTGATTATGGGTTAGTGGCAGACTTGTTTGAAGCATTGCCTGAATTAACAAACGCTCTTAAGTAATATTACATTATTACTTAAAAGAGCGACGTAAAATGTATTAGTTTCGACTTGATCTGACATTCAACTTGAAAAAGTGAGAGTTACCCGTTTTGATAAAGGTGTCGAATCTTTTAATCAAAACCAAAGGTAACTCTCATGTTGCATACTAACAATCCAAT
>NZ_JAPJEE010000025.1:37301-46379 GCF_030731885.1 Shewanella sp. ULN5 | reverse complement strand
TTTCGCGCTGTGCCGTGTCAGTGGATGCGCATTATAGGGAGCTAAGATTTTTGCGCAACCCCTTTTTTGAAGTTTTTATATAAAAAAAGATCGCTTGGCGATCTTTTAATCTAAAGCGATCTAAATCGCTTATTTAGTCACCAGAATACAGGCTAATTAGTCACTTTTTCTGTTGCGGTGTAAAACTGCTTCAAGAAGGCGATGGCGTTCTCATCATCCCAATCCACATAACTACGTACATAAGCCACCAGCTCACCTTGTGGATTTAAGATAAATGTTGCAGGTATAGTTTCTAGGGGAAACACTTCACGAAGGTTTTGCTTAGGATCAAAGTAAGATTCAAATTCTGCTAAGCCAATCGACGCTAAAAATGGTTGTACTATCTCTTTACCGTCAGCGTCAATCGAAATAGGTAATAGCATGTATTTGCTTCGGTCTATTTTATTGGCAAGCCGGTCTAGTGCAGGAAGCTCTCTGACACAAGGTGGACACCATGTCGCCCACATATTGACAACGACGACTTTACCTTTAAATGCTTCAAAATCTATTTGGGCATTATTCAATTGACTAAAGTTGACTTGGGCTATGGGAAAAGGTTGCGGCAGGATGGTAATTTTATCTAAACCGGTTTGAGATACTGGCTTTTGACTAGGTTGCATACCTGGGTATGCAATACCGCTGTCTACTATTAGTAAACTTGTACTAATAACAGCAGCGGTAAGGAGCACTTTTTTAAACGATATCATCATTTATTACGTTTCAGTAATTCATCAAGTTGTTGCTGATCTTCTGCTGACATCTCAACATCTGCATTAGCACTATTGCGTTGACGACGAATTAGAACGGTACCAATAATAAATCCGAAGATTAATAATGCGAACGGCCCAATCCATAAAACGTACGTTTTGGGATCAAGTCTTGGCTTATATAAAACAAAGTCACCGTATCGGCTTGTCATAAACTCAACAATTTGCTCATCTGACTTGCCATCATCAACCATCTTATACACTTCTAAACGCAAGTCTTGTGCGACTGGTGAGTTAGAATCGACTAAGTTTTGATTTTGACACTGTGGGCAACGTAATTCATGCGCTAATGAAATCGCACGTTTTTGGTTGCTTGGTGATTTAAACTCATAGGTGTCAACTGGTGTTGCTTGAACCATTACACTAAATAGCAAACCAACAAACAGCGTGATAGATAAATTAACTAATTTCATTACGCAGCTCCATCAGCTTTAGCTTCGGCTTGTAATTGCTGAACCATTGGGTACAAAGTCTCTTTCCAGATATTTTGATCAATCGGTCCGGCATAACGGAATCGAATAATACCGTTATGATCTACAATAAATGTTTCTGGTGCACCGTATACGCCAAGATCTAATCCTAAACGACCATCTTTATCATAAAGATTGATCGTATAAGGATCGCCTTCACGACGAAGTTCTTTAATTGCCAATGCGCGTTCGTCACGATAGTTAATACCGTAGATAGGCATAATGTTACGACGAGACAGCATGGTTAAAAAAGGATGTTCATATTTACACGCTGGGCACCAAGTAGCCCATACGTTGAGTAATGATACTTGACCTTTTAAGTCGGCCTCGGTCAACATTTCACTCGGCGTTTCAAGTCTCTCAAGTTGGAAAGCCGGGATCGGCTTTCCTTCTAATGCTGAGTCCAGCTTCTGAGGATTAAGGAATAAACCTTGATATAAGAATATTCCCATCACCAAAAATAAGGCTAGTGGTATAAACAGCACCAACTTTTTCATACATTCTCCATTTTAAGCTGTAGCTAACTTATCTTTTGCTTTTTGCTCAGTTTCAGTCACGGCTTTCTTTACACGATAACGTTTATCCGATGCGGCAAGGAAGCCACCTACCATCATAAAGATTGAACCAAACCATAACCAACGAACATAAGGCTTATAGTTTAAACGTACAGCAAACTCTGTTGCACTAATTGGGTCACCCATTGTGACATATAAATCACGGAATAAGCCCCAATCAATACCCGCTTCAGTCATATCCATAGTACGAACATTATATTGGCGACGATCGGGTTTAAGCAGGGTAATGAATTTGTCATCTTGATAGATTTCAATTTGACCTTGCTGAGCCGTGTAATTTGGACCGACAACATTTTTGGTTTCAAGGTACTTAAAGGTATAACCGGCTAACTCTTGGCTGACACCTGGGCCCATACGGACACTTTTTTCAACTGAGTAGTTTGACACCATAGTGGCACCGACCACTGACACTGCAATACCTAAGTGAGCGATAATCATGCCAAGCTGGCTACGTCCGATACGAGTTAAGCTAATGCCGCCCTCTTTATCTTTAACAATATTATATGCTGCACGGAAGGTTGCTAGCGTTATCCATGTCGCAGCTGCAATACCAAATGCAACCCATACGCTAAACTCACCACCCATCATAAATGGTACAGCTAAACCGACTATTGCAGCGATCATTGCTGGTACTAACAATTGACGTTTAATTTCACCTGGTTTTGATTTTTTCCAACGAATAATTGGACCAATACCCATAAAGCCAAATAACACCAACACGATTGGTACAAATACAGCATTAAAATATGGAGGTCCTACAGAAATCTTACCCATACCTAATGCATCAATAAGCAATGGATAAAGAGTACCCAGAAGTACAGTACCTGCAGCAACGGTTAATAACACGTTACAAACTAACAGCATGGTTTCTTTCGACTTCAACTCAAAACGAGCTGGACTGCTCATTTCGCTGGCGCGGAAAGCGAACAATGTTAATGAACCACCAATGGCGATAGCTAATAACAGCAGAATAAACATACCGCGGCTTGGGTCGGCGGCAAATGAATGCACAGACGTTAATACACCAGAACGTACAATGAAAGTACCTAACAAGCTTAACGAGAAAGCAAAAATAGATAACAGCACGGTCCAGTTACGGAATGCACCCCGTTTTTCAGTTACCACTAGGGAATGCACTAACGCTGTACCGATTAACCATGGCATAAATGATGCGTTTTCGACTGGGTCCCAGAACCACCAGCCACCCCAACCGAGTTCGTAATAAGCCCACCAAGAACCTAACGAAATACCGCCTGTTAGGAATACCCAAGCCGCTAAAGTCCATGGACGAGACCAACGAGCCCAAGCCGAATCTAAGCTACCACTCATCAGTGCTGCGATAGCAAATGCAAAACTTACTGAGAAACCAACATAACCCAAATACAACATAGGTGGATGGAAAATTAATCCGACGTCTTGCAACATTGGATTTAAATCACGCCCTTCCATTGGAATGGGGAAAATACGTTCAAAAGGACTGGACGTTAGAATCATGAATAAGCTGAAACCTACAATAATCATAGCAAGTACAGCTAAGACCCTTGCGGTAAATACTTCTTCTAATCCTTTACTAAAGGTGGCAACTGCCGCAGCCCAAACGGATAGTGAGAATACCCAAAAGAGTAATGACCCCTCATGACCACCCCAAACCGCTGCTATTTTAAAGAATATAGGCAACTGAGAATTAGAATGGTGAGCAACATAGGCAACGGAGAAATCATCAACCGCAAAACTATAGCCTAATGTGATGACTGAAATTAGAATAAAGAAAAACATGCCGTAAGCAAGAGGCCATGCATATCTAACAAGATAAGCGTCCTTTTTTGCAGCACCGATTAATGGGACACTGGCTAATAGCATGGCAAATGCCAAGCCAATTATCAGTGAAAAATGTCCAATTTCTGGAATCATGGGTATTCCTTAGTTATAAAAACATTGATTTGATATCAACAAACCACGTTAATGCAGGCAATGAGCATACGTTACTATACTCACATTAGCTTAAGCGAATTTTAAATCATTTTAGAGCTTGCTACTGCTGATGTCTGCCACTTTCGTGTAAAACTGAGTTACTGGTCGCATTATCTCTACCCAGCAAGATCAAAAACATCTGATCACAATAGTAAAGGCTGTGACTAACAAAATAATGTAAAGTTTCAACAATCTTTACGAGAACAATTTAAATTGTGAAGCAGTGCCCAACTCTCAAAATTCAGTTTCATATCTTCCTTATATTACTATTCAATTAATAATCTTTACGTATAATCAAGCAATCAAGCTCAGCGGAACCCCGCTTTCCTATAAACTAAAAGTGAATATTGAAACGATGACCACATTTTGGATTTTAATCGCGCTTGTCCTTATTATCAGCTTAATGATGATTTGGGTACCTCATTTTCGTCAGCAGAAATTACTTCAAGCCGAAGAGTCTGGCGTTCGTAAACAAACTAACCTTGAACTATTCAATGAACGTTTAGGCATTCTTGAAAAAGAACTTCAAGACGATTTACTTGATCAAGCAGAATTTGACGCATTAAAGAAAGAATTAGAAATAAGCCTGCTACAAGATATGAAGCACAAAGGCGATGATTCTCTTGTCGCAGCAAAACCTAAAAGTATTTTATGGCCATCTGTCATGACAGTGGCAGTATTGGCATTATCAGGTTACTTCTATCAACAACTAGGAGCCTATAATGAATTAGCGAATCCACCTCAGGCCAGTAATCCACACGAGGGCATGAGCAATGAGCAAATTATGGCTCAACGTGTTCAAATGATGGAAGCGCAGGTTCAACAAGATCCAGAAAATAGCCAAGCCTGGTTTAGCTTAGGTCATGCTTACATTTCGGCTAATCAATATAATCATGCTGTAGCCGCCTTTGATAAAGTGATGGAATTAGTTGGCACTCACGCTGAACTGCTTGGTCCTAAAGCCACAGCTATGTACTATCAAGCGGGTCAAAAGATTACCCCAGCAATTAAAGCGATTATTGATCAATCGTTAGCATTAGACCCACAAGACCCCTCTACTTTATTACTTGTTGGTATGGATGCATTCTTTAATGCCCAATATCAAGATGCGATCAATGCCTGGCAAGCAATTTTAGACAGTGACCGTAGCGATGTAGATCGCACTGCACTGATGAATGCAATTCAATCTGCAAAAATGAGTATGCAATCAGATATGGGCGCCATGCCAAATGATGATGCCCATAACCCAGTAAAGAAAAGTGCTACCCAAACTAATGCAACTATGAGCAAAACCGTAAATGTTGCTGTAAGTATTGCGCCAGAATTGGCTGACAAAGTTGGCCCATCTGACCAAGTGTTTATATTTGCCCGTGCGACTCAAGGTCCTAAAGTGCCATTAGCTGCTACAAAAATCAGCGCCAGTGATTTGCCTTTAACCATTACATTGGATGACAGCACTTCAATGGGCGGTGATGTTAAATTAAGTGGTGCCGCTGAAGTTGAAATTATTGCGGTATTGTCTAAAAATGGCAGCGTTAAACCACAAGCTGGTGATATTAAAGGTATCGTTGAAGCCGTTAAGGTGGGTGAAGAAACCACATTGACACTCAATACATTAGTGCAATAGCGTTATCACCGATTAAAAGAGGAACCTTAATTGTGTTCCTTTTTTATGTTTACTTTATTTAATAGACATAAAAAAACCGGCTATAAGCCGGTTTTTATATTACAGAAGAAGCATTACTTTGACATGAACTCAATAGCGTTCTTGTAATCTTCGTCAGTACAATCTGTACACATACCACCTGGTGGCATTGCGTTTAAACCAGACTTAACAGACTGAACTAGAGTATCAATACCTTTAGCGATACGAGGTTCCCAAGCCGCAACATCATGAGACTTTGGTGCACCAGCAACACCCATGCTGTGACACACTTGGCAAGCCTTGTTATAAACAGCTTCACCTTCTTGAGCAAATACATTCGCAGACAAAGTTAATGCAGCTACTGCAGTCATTGCTAACAATTTTTTCATGTTCAACGTTCCTAATTGCAAATACATACAAAGCTTATCTCTGCCTGGTCATTCGAACGGCAGACTATTTATTTAGCGAGACTAGATTACTACATACTGCAAGAAATCTCACCTTTTTGTGATAACAATCTCAGCTTAGTACAGAAATAACAATTTATTGACAGAACAAGGTAATATATTAGGAAATGTTGAAAAAGTTCCAACTTTATTAATATTATTGGAACTACATCAAATTGCTAACACTTAATCATAGCTAAAGGTAACCGCATAATACTGTTTATGTTAATATCTTGAAGTACTTCCTAACAGGCTAAAATAGAGGGTTCAGTGACAAAAACAACACCATCCACTCCCTTAATCAGTGCGCAGAACCTGACGTGTATTCGTGAAGAACGTTTACTGTTTGACGAGCTCAGTTTTGGCATTTACGCTGGCGACATTGTTCAAATTGAAGGCCCTAACGGCGCGGGTAAAACAAGTTTATTGCGCATTCTTGCAGGTCTGTCACGTCCTTACTCAGGCGATGTCCTCTACTTAGAACAAAACATTACCAGCACCCGAGATGAATTTAACGAAAACTTACTTTATCTTGGTCACCTTGCTGGAGTGAAAAGCGAGTTAACTGCAGAAGAAAATCTTAACTTCAATTTAAGAATCAGTGGTTATGATAGCTATCAAACTTCTGATATTTTGGCCAAAGTAAATCTGAGTGGATTTGAAGAAGCGTTAGCGGGTCATCTTTCAGCAGGACAACATCGTCGAACAGCCTTAGCAAGGTTATGGCACACCAATTGTAAAATTTGGATTCTAGATGAGCCATTTACCGCAATCGATAAAAAAGGTGTTGAAGAGCTAGAAAGGTTATTTTTAGATCATGCTAGTCATGGTGGATGTGTAATTATGACGACTCATCAAGACATGGGTTTAATTACTGAACCGCGCCTTCGTAAAATAAAACTAGACTACCGCTTTATATAAGGCCAGATGATGAATAGAGGCATTAGTTATACCAGTGCATTTTTCACTTTGTTACAACGTGATTTAAAAATTGCTATCAGACATCGCGGCGATATATTTAACCCACTGTTGTTTTTTATAATTGTTGTGACCCTTTTCCCACTGGGTATAGGGCCAGAACCTAAAATTTTAACCCGTGTTGCACCAGGAATAATTTGGGTTGCTGCATTATTAGCATCAATGTTGTCGTTAGAGCGTTTGTTTAAAGCCGATTACACCGACGGTAGCTTAGAACAAATGCTCCTTAGCCCACAACCATTGGCAATAATGGTACTTGCTAAAGTATTGGCGCATTGGATATTAACCGGCGTTCCTTTGATACTAGTATCGCCTTTACTTGCAGTTTTACTGCATCTTGAAAGCAATAGCTACATGGCATTAATGGCGACCCTTGCCTTAGGTACACCAGTATTATCGTTATTGGGTGCTATTGGTGTAGCACTTACAGTTGGGCTGAGAAAAGGTGGTGTGTTACTGACACTTCTCATTCTGCCCTTATATATTCCAGTATTGATTTTTGCAACAAGTGCGATCGATGCTGCAGGTATGAATTTACCTTATGATGGTCAGCTAGCGATTATTGGCGCCATGCTGGTTGGTTGTTTAATCATGGCACCCTTTGCGATTGGTGCTTCATTACGAGTGAGTACAAACTAAAATGTGGAATAAGATGTGGAAGTGGCTAAATTCTTACGCAGATCCAGAGCGTTCATATAATCTAGCAGGAAAATTATTACCTTGGTTCGCTTGTTTAGCAATTGCACTAATAGGTGTAGGGACAACTTGGGGCATGTTATACGCTCCGATGGATTACCAGCAAGGAGATAGTTTCCGAATTATCTATATACATGTGCCTGCTGCGTCTATGTCAATGGCTGCATACATGGGGATGGCTACAGCATCATTTATCGGCCTTGTATGGCAAATTAAAGCTGCTGATTGGGCGGCGGCCTCAATAGCACCTATTGGTGCAGTGATTACCTTTATCGCATTGTTTACCGGTGCAGCATGGGGCAAACCAATGTGGGGCACTTGGTGGGTTTGGGATGCACGTCTAACCTCAGAGTTAGTGCTACTGTTTTTATACCTAGGCGTCATTGCCCTTTACGCTTCATTTGAAGATAAAGTGTTAGCAGCTCGAGCAGCTGGTATCTTGGCAATTGTAGGTGTGATTAATATTCCAATTATTAAGTATTCAGTTGACTGGTGGAGTAGTTTACATCAACCCGCCACGATAAAAATTACAGAAAAATCCACTATGACAGGTGACATGCTTTATCCATTACTTATCAATATTTTCGGATTTGGAATGATGATTGGCGCATTGACATTAGTGAGATTTAGAGCAGAAGTCTTAGCACGTAATGGAATGCGTCCTTGGGTTCGTGAATTAGCTAAAACGGAGGCAGCAAAATAATGCAATTTGATTCATTCGCAGCATTTTTAGATATGGGTGGCTACGCATTTTTTGTATGGCTAGCCTACGGAGTCACATTTGGCAGTTTAGGTATTTTAATCATCCATAGCTTAGGCCAGAAACGAAAAGTCTTAATCGAGATCTCCAAAAAGATCACCCGAGAAGAGCGTTTAAAAGAATCTAGAGGTAATAAATCGTGAACCCAAGACGTAAAAAAAGACTGACATTAGCCGTTGCCCTGATAGCTGGTGTGGCAGGTGTAGCATCTCTGCTATTGTATGCATTAAATACAAACTTAAACTTATTCTACACACCATACGAAATCGTACATGGTAAAAAAGACACGGGTGTTAAACCGGAAGTAGGACAACGCATTCGTGTTGGCGGCATGGTGACTATTGGCTCTATGATAAGAGATCCAGACAGTTTACATGTTGAGTTTGCAATACATGACTCCGCTGGCGGCGAAATTATTGTGACATTTGATGATCTTTTACCTGATTTATTCCGTGAAGGTCAGGGTATTGTGGCGCAAGGGGTATTAATTGAATCAGGAAAACTAGAAGCTACTGAAGTACTAGCAAAGCATGACGAAAACTATATGCCACCGGAAGTTGCAGAAGCAATGGGTCAAACCCATGAGAAATTAGAATATCCAGAAGAAAAGAAATCTGAAGGTTATAAATACCAATAATTTGTAGCAAATTAATCAAAAGCCAATCACGTGATTGGCTTTTTTATTTGGGTATGATTAGGTGCCATTCGTGATACAACAGAAATAGGCAACA
>NZ_JAPJEE010000025.1:0-37201 GCF_030731885.1 Shewanella sp. ULN5 | reverse complement strand
TCAGCACATCAGCACATCAGCACATCAGCACATCAGCACATCAGCACATCAGCACATCAGCACATCAGCACATCAGCACATCAGCCTAAGGCGTAAATTAAGATTAGCAACAAGAAATTCAAATTTTAATGCTAACAGTATTCATAAAACATTATGAAAAACATATGTTTGAATAATTTGAGAAAGTCATACGTAAATCTAGCGAAGTCCATAAAGGTCTCGTTAATTCAGAACTACAGATGCATAACAATTTGAAGGTACAAAATCATCAATGTACAGATCTCATTGCTATTAATAATTCACTGACATGCTTAATTGATAATGATACAGGTGAAAAAAATAAATAAATGAGCAAAACTAATCTGAATATATGACGGTTTGAAAGCCTGACTTAATTTTCGAAATAATTAGAAATCATCGTTTTACTAAAAAATATACGTGTATTGGGTTTATCGATAATTAAGATATAAACAAATATAAACTGAATCTGCCTTTATGGCTGGAGTGCATCTAAAAACATGACTGAGAGAGAATGGCCTCTAAGAACAACTTAGCCGTTATTTGACGTTTAAACGCAAGACTGTTGATTACAAGTATGGTTTTAGTTGATGTGTGTGGCCTCAAAAATTACCCAGTAAAATGTAGCGTTAGGTAATAGCAACAATCTAGCAAAGCAAATTAAGCAACAAACATCTAAAAATAATCTCAGCCAGATACAAGCCATAGCTTATATTACAAACCAAAATCAATTAAGAATTAAAGCCAGAAATGCTTATACCACTTAGAAAATTAATCAGTTTTGGTAAAAAAGTGATTTAATTAATCACAGCATACTGAAGGAGAAATAAAATAGTGCTTATAGCCAAACAGCATAAAAGACAAAACAAGAATCTACAGACATAAAAAAACCGAGCCTAAGCTCGGTTTTTAATGAGTAATTAAATTAATTACTCTGCAGCTTCAACTTCAACAGCTTCAGCAGCTTCAGGACGACCTACTAACTCGATGTAAGCCATTGGGGCTTTATCACCGGTACGAAGACCGCACTTAAGAATACGAGTGTAACCACCAGGACGTTCCTGGAAGCGTGGACCCAATTCAGTAAATAACTTACCTACAACTTCAGCGTCGCGGGTACGAGCGAAAGCTAAACGGCGATTTGCAACGCTGTCTACTTTAGCTAGTGTTATTAGAGGTTCAACTACGCGACGCAGTTCTTTCGCTTTTGCTACAGTTGTCTTGATGATCTCATGACGAACTAGTGAGCATGCCATGTTACGGAACATAGCTTGGCGATGACTGCTGTTACGATTTAGTTGACGACCACTCTTACGATGGCGCATGACCTAATCCTTATAACCTTAATCTGTACTAACCTGAGACTTATAGGTCGTCTGCTAAACTAGCTGGAGGCCAGTTTTCAAGACGCATACCTAACGACAGTCCGCGAGATGCTAAAACGTCCTTAATTTCAGTAAGAGATTTCTTACCTAAGTTAGGGGTTTTTAACAACTCAACTTCAGTGCGTTGTACCAGATCACCGATGTAATGAATCGCTTCGGCTTTCAAACAGTTAGCCGAACGTACAGTTAGCTCTAAATCGTCGACAGGACGCAACAATATCGGATCGAATTCCGGCTTATCATCTTCCTCAGGCTTAGCTGCAGGCTCACGTAGGTCAACAAACGCATCTAGCTGTTCTGCTAAAATTGTTGCTGAGCGACGAATTGCCTCCTCAGGATCGATAGTACCATTAGTGGTCATATCAATAACGAGCTTATCTAAGTCTGTACGTTGTTCAACACGAGCGGCTTCAACATTATATGCAATGCGAGCAACAGGTGAGAATGACGCATCTACCAACAGGCGACCAATTGGACGATCATCGTCTTCGGTTTGTGCACGAGCCGAAGCAGGCACATAACCACGACCACGTTCAACACGGATACGCATGCTGATGTCATTATTACCAGTCAAATGACAGATAATATGATCAGGATTCATGATGGTAACATCGCCATCATGCGTGATATCTGCTGCTGTAACAGGGCCTGTGCCGGACTTGCTTAAAGTAAGCATTGCCTCGTCTTTACCCTCGATAGTTACCGCTAAACCTTTAAGATTTAACAATATCTCAAGGATATCTTCTTGTACGCCTTCCTTACTGCTGTATTCGTGCAGTACGCCGTCAATCTCGACTTCTGTAACAGCACAGCCGGGCATAGACGACAATAGGATGCGACGCAACGCGTTACCTAAGGTATGGCCAAAACCACGTTCTAGTGGCTCTAGTGTAACTTTGGCGCGAGTTGAATTAACCTGCTCAATTTCAACGAGACGCGGTTTAAGAAATTCTGTAACAGAACCCTGCATTGTGTCCTCTCTTGTTTGTTAGCTTTACTTAGAGTAAAGCTCGACGATCAGCTGTTCGTTAATATCCGCAGACAAATCGCTACGTTCTGGTAGACGCTTGAAAGCACCTTCCATTTTCGCACTGTCGACTTCTACCCATGTAGGCTTTTCGCGTTGACCAGCCACTTCTAAAGCCGCTTTAATACGAGCTTGAGTGCGTGATTTTTCACGGATGCTTACAACATCATTCGCAGACACTTTGAATGACGGAATGTTAACTACACGACCGTTAACCATAATTGACTTATGGCTTACTAGCTGACGTGATTCTGCACGAGTAGCACCAAAACCCATACGATAAACTACGTTATCTAGGCGGACTTCTAAAAGTTGTAACAAGTTTTCACCTGTGTTGCCTTTTAGACGTGCAGCTTCTTTGTAGTAGTTACGGAATTGTTTTTCTAAAACACCGTAAATACGACGAACTTTTTGTTTCTCGCGTAACTGAGTACCATACTCAGACAAACGTGGCTTACGAGCGCCATGTTGGCCTGGAGCAGTTTCCAGTTTACACTTCGATTCAATTGCTCTCACACCGCTTTTTAAGAAAAGGTCTGTACCTTCTCGGCGGCTGAGCTTGAGCTTAGGACCCAAGTATCTTGCCATGATCTTTCTCCAACTATCCTATAACGTAGTGTTATACACGACGTTTTTTAGGTGGACGACAACCATTGTGAGGGATAGGTGTCACATCAGTAATGTTGGTAATTTTATAACCAACTGCGTTCAGTGCGCGAATCGCTGATTCACGTCCTGGACCTGGACCCTTCACAAAAACTTCAAGGTTTTTAACACCATAATCTTGCGCAGCAATACCTGCACGCTCTGCCGCAACCTGTGCAGCAAACGGGGTTGATTTACGTGAACCACGGAAACCAGAACCACCTGAGGTAGCCCAAGATAAAGCATTACCTTGACGATCGGTAATGGTTACGATTGTGTTGTTGAAAGATGCATGGATATGAGCCATGCCATCTGCAACCTGTTTACGTACGCGCTTACGCGGAGAACGTGACGGAACTTTAGCCATTTTGGTTTACCTTCCCGTTACTTTCTGATTGGTTTACGTGGACCTTTACGCGTACGCGCATTGGTCTTAGTACGTTGCCCACGAAGGGGCAGGCTACGACGATGGCGGAGACCACGATAACAACCAAGATCCATAAGACGCTTGATGTTCATTGAAATCTCACGACGTAAGTCACCTTCTACAACATATTTGGCAACTTCTTCGCGTAGAATGTCTATTTGAGCTTCGCTCAATTCCTTGATCTTAGCATCTTCAGCAATTGAAGTAGATGCGCAGATTGCTCTAGCGCGTGTACGTCCAATACCAAAAATAGCAGTCAATGCAATGACTGTATGCTTTTGATCAGGAATGTTAATGCCAGCGATACGGGCCACTATGCACTCCTTAAAGTTAAAGGCCATCTGCGAAAAGCCCGAAAGGATACTCGACAGACGACAGATTTGCAAACAAAATTTTTGGTCAGCCCATTATTGGGCTGACCAACTTCTTACTTAGCCTTGACGCTGTTTGTGTTTTGGTTCAACACAGATAACGCGTACAACACCACTACGCTTGACGATCTTGCAATTACGGCAGATCTTCTTCACGGAAGCTCGAACTTTCATTTCATCACTCCGTAAAAGCTAATTATTTGCCAAAGCGATCTAAATTCGCTTTGTTTACAAGATTAGCTTTCTTCATCACAGACTCATACTGATGAGACATCATATGGGTCTGAACCTGAGCCATGAAGTCCATGATTACGACTACTATAATTAGTAGTGAAGTACCGCCAAAATAGAACTGTACTTTCCACGCAATTAACATGAACTCCGGAATTAAGCAGATAAAGGTAATGTAAATCGCACCCGCTAAGGTTAAACGAGTCATTACTTTATCAATGTAACGCGAAGTCTGTTCACCGGGACGGATCCCAGGAATGAATGCACCACTCTTTTTCAGATTATCCGCTGTTTCGCGTGGATTGAAAACCAACGCAGTGTAGAAGAAACAGAAAAAGATAATTGCTGTCGCGTACAATAATGAATACAGCGGTTGTCCAGGTGACACAGCTAAAGCGAAATCGCTTAACCATGACAAGGACTCATTTTGACCAAACCACTGAGCCAGTGTGCCTGGAAACAAAATTATGCTGGATGCAAAAATTGGTGGAATTACACCTGCCATGTTCACTTTTAACGGTAAGTGGGTGCTTTGCGCTGCAAAAACCTTACGGCCTTGCTGACGCTTAGCGTAGTTAACAACGATACGTCGTTGTCCACGTTCCACGAATACCACTAAATATGTTACAGCAAATACAATAACCGCGAGCAACAGTAGTACCAATACATTCAAGTCACCTTGACGCGCCTGCTCGGCTGTTGAGCCGATAGCCGATGGTAAACCAGCAACAATACCTGCGAAAATCAAAATCGAGATACCATTACCGATGCCACGTTCAGTAATTTGTTCACCTAGCCACATAAGGAACATAGTCCCTGTTACTAAGCTCACAACCGCAACAAAGTAAAAACCAAATCCAACATTAGCCACAAGGCCAGGGACTAAATTTGGTAAACCTGTCGCAATACCGATAGATTGCAATGTACCCAACACAAGTGTGCCATATCGAGTATATTGACTGATTTTCTTACGTCCTGATTCGCCTTCTTTTTTCAATTCAGCTAGTGCAGGATGCACAACAGTCAATAACTGCATAATGATAGATGCCGAAATATACGGCATAATACCTAATGCAAAGATAGAAGCACGCTCTAAAGCACCACCCGAGAACATGTTAAACATGCCCAGGATGGTATCTTTTTGCTGAGCAAAAAGCTCTGCTAATACAGCTGCGTCAATACCAGGAATTGGCACGAACGAACCCGCTCTAAAGACGATTATCGCACCAATCACGAACAGAAGACGAGTTTTCAGTTCTGAAACTCCGCCTTTCGCGCTTTTTAAATCAAGTCCTGGTTTTGCCATCGACGTATTATTCCTCGATCTTACCGCCGGCAGCTTCAATAGCTGCACGTGCACCTTTGGTTACCTTCAGACCTTTAACAGTCACAGGGCGCTCAATGGTACCTGAAAGAACGATTTTCGCAAACTGGATGTTGCGAGTAATAACGTTCGCATCTTTCAGAGCGTTCAAATCGATAACATCACCGTTAACTTTTGCTAGTTCGAGTAAACGAACTTCAGCTGAAACCAAAGCTTTGCGCGAGGTAAAACCAAACTTAGGTAAACGGATTTTAAGAGGCATTTGACCGCCTTCAAAACCTACGCGAGGACCGCCGCCAGAACGAGACTTTTGTCCCTTATGACCACGACCTGCTGTTTTACCTAAACCTGAACCGATACCACGGCCAACACGCTTAGGAGCAGATTTAGAACCTGCAGCTGGAGATAGAGTATTTAGACGCATTATCTTATTCCTCCACCGAAACCATGTAGTAAACCTTGTTGATCATACCGCGAACTGAAGGAGTATCTTCAACTTCAACTGTATGACCAATACGGCGCAGACCTAAACCTGTTAAGGTAGCACGGTGTTTTGGTAAACGACCGATGCTGCTTTTAGTCTGTGTTACTTTAACTGTTTTAGTAGCCATGGTGCTTAACCTCGAATTTCATCAACATTCAGGCCACGCTTAGCTGCGATTTGCGCTGGTGACTTCATGTGCACCAATGCATCTACAGTCGCGCGAACGATGTTGATCGGGTTAGTAGAACCGTATGCTTTTGACAGAACGTTATGAACGCCTGCTACTTCCAATACGGCACGCATTGCGCCACCGGCAATAATACCAGTACCTTGTGATGCAGGTTGCATGTACACAAGAGAACCAGTATGGCGACCTTTAACTGGATGATGCAGAGTACCTGCATTCAACTCAACGGTCACAATATTACGACGGGCTTTTTCCATTGCTTTTTGAATAGCAGCAGGAACTTCACGTGCTTTACCATAGCCATAGCCAATCTTACCGTTACCGTCACCCACTACTGTTAGTGCTGTGAAGCTAAAGATACGACCGCCCTTAACTACTTTAGAAACACGATTAACTGCAATCAATTTTTCTTGCAAATCGTCTTTTTGCTGAGCTTCTAATTTAGCCATTTTATAACCCCTTAGAACTTCAGGCCAGCTTCACGAGCAGCGTCTGCTAATGCAGCCACACGTCCGTGATACTTGAAACCAGAACGGTCGAACGCAACAGTAGCTACGCCCTTCTCGATCGCACGCTCAGCAACTAGTTTACCAATTGCTTTAGCCGCATCTACGTTTCCGGTACTCTTTAGTTGCTCTTTAACTGTTTTTTCAACAGTCGATGCAGCAGCTAACACCTGAGCTTCAGGACTGATCACCTGAGCATAAATGTGACGCGGTGTACGATGTACAACCAGACGATTCACGCCTAGCTCTTGGATCTTCTTACGAGCACGCAAAGCGCGACGTAAGCGAGATGTTTTCTTATCCATATCGCGTTACCTACTTCTTCTTAGCCTCTTTACGGCGTACAACTTCGTCATCATAACGAACACCTTTGCCTTTATACGGCTCTGGTGGACGGTATCCACGAATGTTGGCTGCTTCTTGACCTACTAACTGCTTATCAACGCCTGTTAAGACGATCTCAGTTTGACTAGGACACTCAGCAGTAACGCCTGCGGGTAGCTTGTGTACTAATGGATGTGAGAAACCTAAAGTTAAGTCTAAGTCACTACCAGCGATTTTCGCACGGTAACCAACACCAACTAATTTAAGTTTTCTTACAAAACCTTCAGAGACACCAACAATCATGTTGTTTACTAGTGCACGTGCTGTACCAGCCTGTGCCCAAGCGCCTACAGCGCCTTCGACAGGTAGAAACTTTACTTGTGCATCTTCGATAACAACATTTACCGCATTGTTGATTACTCGAGTCAGACTTCCTTTACCGCCTTTGACGGTTAAAGTCTGTTCGTTTAAAGTCACCTCTACGCCAGCAGGGATAGTGACTGGTGCTTTTGCAACACGAGACATTACTAACTCCTTACGCTACGTAGCAGATAACCTCGCCACCCGTGCCAAATTGGCGGGCGGCACGATCAGTCATCAAGCCTTTAGAAGTGGACACAATTGCGATACCCAGACCGCCCATAACCTTTGGAAGTTCGTCTTTACCTTTGTAAATACGAAGACCAGGACGGCTTACGCGCTGGATAGTCTCAACGACTGGTTTGCCTTGGAAATACTTTAAAGTGATTTCTAATTCAGGCTTAGCTTCATCTGCTACGGCGTAGTCAGTAATGAAACCTTCATCTTTAAGTAATTTCGCAATTGCTACTTTTAACTTAGCTGAAGGCATCTTTACAGATACGTGGTTAGCAGCTTGGCCGTTACGAATACGGGTTAACATATCCGCAATAGGATCTTGCATGCTCATATTAGCTTACTCCGTGACAAGTGCTTACCAGCTGGCCTTACGTAGACCAGGAACTTCACCACGCATAGTGGCTTCACGTAATTTGATACGGCTTAAGCCGAATTTACGTAAAACGCCATGTGGGCGACCAGTTTGATTACAGCGATTGCGTTGACGCGATGCGCTTGAATCACGTGGTAGTGCTTGCAACTTAAGTACTGCATCCCAACGATCTTCTTCAGAAGTCTCTGGGCTGCTGATAGTAGCTTTAAGTGCTAGACGCTTTTCAGCATACTTAGCTACGAGCTGTGCACGTTTTGCTTCACGTGCTTTCATAGATGTTTTAGCCATTATGCTACCCTTATTTCTTAAATGGGAAGTTAAAAGCGGTCAACAAAGCACGACCTTCTTCGTCATTCTTCGCAGTAGTAGTGATAACAATATCCATACCGCGAATCTTATCGATTTTATCGTAATCGATTTCTGGGAAGATGATCTGTTCTTTCACACCCATTGCGTAGTTACCACGACCATCAAACGCTTTTGCGCTTAGGCCACGGAAATCACGAATACGTGGAATTGCAATGTCAACTAGACGCTCTAAAAATTCCCACATACGCTCACCGCGCAGGGTAACTTTACAGCCTATAGGGTAGCCTTCACGGATTTTAAAACCAGCAACTGATTTACGTGCAACAGTTACAATTGGTTTTTGACCAGCGATTGCAGTCATGTCACGAAGCGCGTGCTCCATAACTTTCTTATCTGCAACAGCTTCGCCTACACCCATATTAAGGGTGATTTTTTCAATCCGAGGGACTTGCATGACACTGCTATAACCGAACTTTTTAGCTAGTTCAGCAACTACAGTCTCTTGATATTTATCATGCAGTTTCGCCATCGTTTACTCCAAATTACTTAACGAGTTCGCTGTTCGATTTATAAAAACGGACTTTTTGGTCGTTTTCAAATCGGAAACCAACACGATCTGCCTTGCCTGTGGCTTGGTTAAAGATCGCTACGTTTGATGCTTGAATCGGTGCTTCTTTCTCGATAACGCCGCCAGTTACGCCCAATTGTGGGTTTGGCTTTTGGTGTTTTTTAACAAGATTGATGCCTTCAACAATCAATTTACCAGTAGGTAGAACTTGAGAAACCTTACCGCGTTTACCCTTGTCTTTACCTGCTAGTACAATTACTTCGTCTTCACGACGGATTTTTGCTGCCATTTTGAAAGCTCCTTACAGTACTTCAGGTGCCAGCGAGACAATTTTCATAAATTGCTCAGTACGCAATTCACGTGTCACTGGTCCAAAGATACGAGTACCAATCGGTGCAAGGTTTGCGTTAAGCAATACCGCTGCATTCCGATCGAAGCGAATGACAGAACCGTCTGGACGACGTACGCCTTTCTTAGTACGGACTACCACCGCGTTATATACATCACCTTTCTTCGCTTTAGCGCGAGGAATCGCTTCTTTAACAGAAACTTTGATGATGTCGCCGATACCGGCATAACGACGATGAGAGCCACCCAAGACCTTAATACACTGAACTCTACGTGCGCCACTGTTACATGCGACGTCAAGAGTCGATTGCATTTGGATCATTTTAAGTGCTCCGCTATCGTTACTACACAAATCCCAATATTGGGACAATATTTAGCCAATTTGAGTGATAGTTTTACTCAAAATTGGCGCGCAAGTATAACACCACAATATCGGATTGCATAGCAAAAAAAACAAACGGCCCCAAATTATTGGAGCCGTTTAGATTAACCTAATAAAATTAGGCCTTGGTTACTACTTCAGCTAGGGTCCAAGACTTAGTCTTAGATAGAGGACGACATTGACTAATAGTCACGATGTCACCTTCATTACACTGATTAGTTTCGTCATGTGCATGGATCTTAGTAGTACGCTTAATGTATTTCCCATAGATAGGGTGTTTCACTTGGCGCTCAATAGCAACAGTAATAGACTTGTCCATTTTGTTGCTAACTACTTTACCTTGCAAAGTACGGATTTTATCAGACATTACGCACCTGCCTTAGAAGTAATAATGGTCTTAACACGTGCAATGTTACGACGCACTAGTTTCAATTGATTCGTTTGAGTCAATTGACCAGTAGCGTGTTGCATACGCAGGTTAAACTGCTCACGCAGCAGACCAAGTAATTCAGCGTTAAGTTCTTCAACGCTCTTTTCTCTTAGTTCGCTCGCTTTCATTACATCACCGTCTTAGTTACGAAGGTAGTCTTTAAAGGAAGCTTAGCAGCAGCTAAAGCGAAGGCTTCACGAGCCAACGTTTCAGAGACACCATTCATCTCATAAAGAACCTTACCAGGTTGAATCTGACATACCCAGTATTCAACGTTACCTTTACCTTTACCCATACGCACTTCAAGAGGCTTAGAGGTAATTGGCTTGTCAGGGAAAACTCGAATCCAAATTTGTCCTTGACGTTTAACATGACGTGTCATGGCACGACGTGCAGATTCGATTTGACGTGCAGTTAAACGGCCACGGCCGACTGCTTTCAAACCGAAAGTACCAAAGCTAACTTCAGTACCGTTCGCTAGACCACGGTTGCGGCCCTTGAACATCTTGCGAAACTTCATACGTTTAGGTTGCAGCATTAAAGTTTCTCCTATTTACCACGAGGCTTACGCTTAGGTTGCTGCTTTGGCTCTTCAATAGCAGGAATTAAACCGTCTAGAACTTCGCCTTTGAAGATCCAAACTTTAATACCAATCACACCATATTGAGTGTGACTTTCTGCTGTTGAATAGTCGATATCAGCACGTAAAGTATGTAAAGGTACACGACCTTCACGATACCATTCAGAACGTGCGATTTCAGCACCACCTAGACGACCGCTCACTTCAACTTTGATACCTTGGGCACCAATGCGCATTGCATTTTGTACCGCGCGCTTCATAGCACGACGGAACATAACACGACGCTCTAACTGCTGAGCAATAGAGTCAGCAACGAGCTTAGCGTCTAATTCAGGCTTACGGATTTCAGCGATGTTGATTTGAGCAGTAGTGCCAGTGATTTTAGACACATGTGCACGTAATACTTCAACGTCTTCACCTTTCTTACCAATCACAACACCTGGACGGGCAGTGTGAATAGTAACGCGGATGCTTTTCGCTGGGCGTTCAATGACAATCTTAGATACTGATGCGGCTTTTAACTTTGACGTTAAATATTGACGCACTTCCCAGTCGCTGTTCAGATTATTTGCATAGTCTGACTTATCTGCGTACCAGGTAGAGATCCAAGGCTTAGTGATACCCAGACGGATACCATTAGGATGTACTTTCTGTCCCATTGCTCTCTTCTCCTAGCGATCTGATACAACCACAGTAATGTGGCTGGTACGCTTCATGATACGATCAGCGCGGCCTTTGGCACGTGGCATGATACGCTTCATAGTTGGGCCTTCGTCTACGAAGACGGCTCCAACTTTAAGCTCATCGATGTCAGCACCTTCGTTGTGTTCGGCGTTTGCGATAGCTGAGTCAAGTACTTTTTTAACTAGTACGGCGGCTTTCTTTGGGCTGAAGGTCAAAATCTCGAGTGCCTTAGAAACAGGCAATCCGCGAATTTGATCAGCAACTAGACGGGCCTTTTGCGCAGACGTACGAGCAAAACGATGTTTAGCTAAAACTTCCATCTTATTCCTCCCGTATTAACGCTTCTTCGCTTTCTTATCAGCAGCATGGCCGCGATAAGTGCGAGTTGGTGAAAATTCACCAAGCTTGTGGCCGATCATTTCGTCAGTTACGAACACAGGTACGTGCTGACGACCATTATGGACAGCGATGGTCAACCCAATCATATTAGGGATGATCATTGAGCGGCGTGACCAAGTCTTAATTGGTTTTTTATCACCCGCTTCCATCGCTTTCTCTACCTTCTTCAGCAAGTGCAGGTCAATGAAGGGACCTTTCTTGAGAGAACGTGGCATGGCGAATCCTCTTACTATTTATTACGACGACGTACGATGTACTTATCAGTGCGCTTGTTACTACGAGTTTTATAACCCTTAGTTGGCACACCCCATGGACTCACTGGATGACGTCCACCAGAAGTACGGCCTTCACCACCACCATGTGGATGGTCTACTGGGTTCATTGCAACACCACGAACTGTAGGGCGTACGCCTCTCCAGCGCTTAGCACCTGCTTTACCTAACTGGCGTAGCATGTGTTCGGCATTACCAACTTCACCAAATGTCGCGCGGCAATCTACAGGTACTTTACGCATTTCGCCAGAGCGAAGACGTAGAGTAGCGTATGCGCCATCACGAGCAACAACTTGTACATAAGCACCAGCTGAACGAGCGATCTGAGCACCTTTACCAGGTTTCATTTCTACTGCGTGAACAACTGAACCTACAGGGATGTTGCGTAATGCTTTAGCATTACCAGTCTTGATTTCAGCATCGTTACCAGATTGAATCGCGTCACCAGCTTGCATGCCTTTAGCAGCAAGAATATAACGACGCTCACCATCTGCGTACAAAACTAAAGCAATGTGTGCAGTACGGTTTGGATCGTACTCAAGACGCTCAACTTTACCTGGAATACCATCTTTATCGCGTTTAAAGTCGATTAGACGGTAGTGTTGCTTATGACCACCACCAACGTGACGGACAGTGATACGACCCGTATTGTTACGGCCACCACTTTTCGTTTTTCTCGCCAACAGGCCAGCAAAAGGTTTACCCTTATGCAGATCCGTATTCACCACTTTAACTACGTGGCGACGACCTGGAGAGGTTGGCTTACACTTAATAACTGCCATGATAATTCTCCTTTGCTTACTCAGCGCCGCCGACGAAATCGATGTCAGCACCAGCAGCTAAAGTCACATAAGCTTTTTTCCAATCGCTACGACGGCCAGTACGAGCACCAGTACGCTTGGTTTTGCCTTTGTTAACTAAAGTACGAACTGAATCTACTTCAACTTCAAATAGCTTCGCTACTGCAGCTTTGATCTCTGCTTTAGTCGCATCGATTGCTACGCGGAAAACTACAGTGTTGTTTTTCTCTGCAACAACAGTACTCTTTTCAGAGATGTGTGGAGCAAGAATAACTTTTAGCAAACGTTCTTCGGTGATCATGCTAGCATCTCCTCAATTTGCTTCACTGCATCAGCAGTAACAAGAACAGTGTTGAACGCGATTAGACTTACTGGGTCAAGACCCGCAACGTCACGTACGTCAACTTTGTATAAGTTGCGAGCTGCTAAGAATAAATTCTCATCAACTTCTGCAGTAACAATTAGAACGTCTTCTAAGTTCATTGCTTGTAATTTAGCTTTCAGCTCTTTAGTTTTAGGAGCATCAACACTAAAAGATTCAACAACGACTAAACGCTCTTGACGTACCAATTCAGAAAGAATGCTCTTTAAAGCACCACGGTACATCTTTTTGTTAACTTTTTGGCTGTGATCTTGAGTTTTAGCAGCGAATGTTACGCCACCGCCACGCCAGATCGGGCCTTTAACACTACCGGCACGAGCGCGGCCTGTGCCTTTTTGGCGCCAAGGCTTTTTGCCTGAGCCAGTTACTTCCGCGCGCGTCTTTTGGCCACGAGTGCCTTGACGTGCGTTTGCAGCGTAAGCTACAACTACCTGATGAACCAGTGCCTCGTTAAAGTCACGGCCGAAGGTAGTTTCGGAAACTTCAAGAGCGCTCTGCGCGTCTTTCAATACCAATTCCATTACTATCTCCTCAGACCTTAAGCTTTAACTGCTGGCTTGATAATCAAGTCACCATTGGTAGCGCCTGGAACTGCGCCGCGTACTAATAACAAGTTACGCTCTGCATCAACACGTACAACGTGTAGATTTTGAGTTGTTACTTGCTCAGCACCCATATGGCCTGACATTTTCTTGCCTTTGAATACACGACCTGGCGTTTGGTTCTGACCGATAGAACCATTCGAGCGGTGTGCCAAAGAGTTACCGTGAGTCATATCTTGAGTACGGAAGTTCCAACGCTTAACACCGCCTTGGAAGCCCTTACCTTTTGATTGACCAGTAACGTCTACTTTCGCTACTTCAGCGAAAATATCAACATTAAGCTCAGCACCAACTTCAATGCCTTCGCCTTCACCATCTGCTAGACGCACTTCCCATAAACCACGACCGGCTTCTACGCCGCCCTTGGCAAAATGGCCTGCTTCTGCTTTAGTGATGCGATTGGCTTTTTTGGTACCTGTAGTGACTTGTAGTGCACGGTAACCGTCAGTTTCTAAAGTTTTCACTTGAGTAACACGGTTGCCAGTGACTTCAATCACTGTTACAGGGATTGACGTGCCATCTTCAGTGAAGATGCGAGTCATACCCACTTTACGACCAATAAGACCGATAGCCATCTCTCAAACCTCTTCTAAGGATCTCAATTAACCTAAGCTAATCTGAACGTCGACACCAGCCGCAAGATCTAAACGCATTAATGCGTCTACTGTCTTTTCTGTTGGCTCTACGATGTCAACTAAGCGCTTGTGAGTACGAATTTCGTACTGATCACGAGCATCTTTGTTAACGTGCGGAGAGATCAAAACGGTATAACGCTCTTTGCGTGTAGGTAGTGGAATAGGACCACGTACCTGCGCGCCTGTACGCTTAGCAGTTTCAACGATTTCCGCTGTAGACTGATCAATTAAACGATGATCAAAGCCTTTCAAGCGGATACGGATTCTTTGGTTCTGCATTGACCAGAGCTCCTAAAATGGACACATAAAAAATCACCCTCTAGCTACTTCCTATTTGGAAAAGCAGAGTGAGATGATTTAACCGTTCGACTCCCAATCGGAGTCGCTATGAATATGAAAACCATATTGGTTTTCCTTTCGCTCACTGCACTAATGCAGCGAGTGGGCAATTATACAGATCTAATTCTTAAGATCAAGCCCATTGTGCGAGATATCTATTAGAAGTTTACCCACAATTCGTTGCGCAGCATTTTACACATTAAAACCGAAATTACCAGTAAATTTTAGCAATAAAAAAAGGAAGCCGAAGCTTCCTTTTTCAATGTTAACTAAACTCGCAATTAAGCGATGATTTTAGCTACAACACCAGCACCAACTGTACGGCCACCTTCGCGGATAGCGAAACGTAAACCGTCGTCCATCGCGATTGGGTAAATCAAAGTAACAACCATCTTGATGTTGTCACCAGGCATTACCATTTCTACGCCTTCTGGTAACTCGATTGTACCAGTTACGTCAGTTGTACGGAAGTAGAACTGTGGACGGTAACCTTTGAAGAATGGAGTGTGACGTCCGCCTTCTTCTTTTGATAACACGTATACTTCTGATTCGAAAGTAGTGTGTGGCTTGATTGAACCTGGCTTAGCAAGTACTTGACCACGTTCTACGTCATCACGCTTAGTACCACGTAATAACACACCACAGTTCTCACCTGCACGACCTTCGTCAAGCAGCTTACGGAACATTTCTACACCAGTACAAGTTGTTTTAGTTGTGTCTTTAACACCAACAATTTCAACTTCGTCTGATACGCGTACAATACCACGCTCAACACGACCAGTTACCACTGTACCACGACCTGAAATCGAGAATACGTCTTCGATTGGTAGTAGGAATGGCTTATCGATGTCACGCTCTGGCTCTGGAATATAAGTATCTAAAGCTTCAGCTAGTTCAAGAATCTTAGCTTCCCATTCTGGCTGGCCTTCTAGTGCCTTAAGCGCAGAACCTTGGATAACTGGTAAGTCATCACCTGGGAAGTCGTATTCTGAAAGAAGTTCACGAACTTCCATCTCTACTAATTCTAATAACTCTTCGTCATCTACCATGTCACATTTGTTCATGAATACGATGATGAAAGGTACGCCAACCTGACGCGAAAGCAGGATGTGCTCACGTGTTTGTGGCATTGGGCCGTCTGTAGCAGCAACTACTAAGATTGCGCCGTCCATCTGTGCAGCACCAGTGATCATGTTTTTAACATAATCCGCGTGACCTGGACAGTCTACGTGTGCGTAGTGACGGATTTCTGTGTCATATTCGATGTGAGAAGTATTAATTGTAATACCGCGCTCACGCTCTTCTGGAGCGTTATCGATTTGAGAGAAGTTCTTAACTTCACCACCATATGTCTTAGATAACACAGCTGAGATAGCTGCAGTTAAAGTTGTTTTACCATGGTCAACGTGACCGATGGTGCCTACGTTTACGTGAGGCTTATTACGTTCAAATTTAGCTTTTGCCACGATATATTCCTTTCTTTTCAGAAGTGCTCGTTTAATTCGAGCAATATAACATTTATGCCGTAACCAATATTAGTTACGAGATTCTATAATCGCTTTTGCAATGTTTTGCGGTGCATCTGCGTACTTCAAAAACTCCATAGAGTAAGAAGCACGACCCTGAGATGCAGAGCGCAAATCAGTCGCATAACCAAACATTTCAGATAGAGGGACTACTGCTTGGATAATTTTAACACCAGCGATGCCATCATCCATTCCTTCAATTATGCCACGACGGCGGTTTAAGTCACCTACTACGTCGCCCATATAATTTTCAGGTGTAGTCACTTCTACTTTCATACAAGGTTCGAGCAACACAGGGCTTGCTTCAAGCGCACCCTTTTTGAAGCCCATAGAACCTGCAATTTTAAATGCCATTTCATTCGAGTCCACATCATGATATGAACCATCGAATAAAGTGACCTTAACGTCAAGCACAGGGTAGCCAGCTAATACGCCGTTCTTCATCTGTTCTTGAATACCTTTGTCAACGGCAGGAATGTACTCACGAGGAATAACACCACCCACAGTATCGTTAACAAATTCGTAGCCTTCACCTTCTTCGCGGGGCTCTATTTTAAGCCACACATGACCAAATTGACCTCGGCCACCAGATTGACGTACGAACTTACCTTCCACTTCAACACTTGAACGAATTGTTTCGCGGTAGGCAACTTGTGGTTTACCTACATTACACTCGACACTGAATTCGCGACGCATACGGTCAACGATAATGTCTAAGTGTAGCTCACCCATTCCAGAGATCAGTGTTTGAGCTGAATCTTGATCTGTTTCGACTTTGAATGATGGATCTTCCGCTGCTAATTTTTGCAGCGCTATTCCCATTTTATCTTGGTCTGCTTTTGAACGAGGCTCAACGGCAATGGTAATTACCGGTTCCGGGAACTCCATGCGCTCAAGAATCACTTTGTGATCATTATCGCAAAGAGTATCACCCGTTGTTACTTCTTTTAAACCAATAGCCGCGGCAATATCACCCGCACGCACTTCTTTTAACTCAGTACGGTCGTTTGCGTGCATTTGCACCATACGACCAATCCGTTCACGCTTCTGTTTAACAGAGTTATAAACGGCTGCACCGGTTTGCAGTACGCCGGAATAAACACGAATAAAGGTTAATGTACCAACAAATGGATCAGTCGCAATTTTAAATGCCAATGCGGCAAATGGCGCATTATCGTCAGATGGACGTTCAACTTCTTCTTCGTTCTCGTCAATACCTTTAATTGCAGGTACATCAATAGGCGCTGGTAAAAAGTCAACAACCGCATCTAACACAGCCTGAACACCTTTGTTCTTAAATGCAGAACCACAAGTTGCTAAGACAATTTCATTGTTAATTGTGCGCTGACGCAGTGCTTGCTTGATTTCTGTTTCTGTCAATTCACCTTCTTCAAGGTATTTATCCATTAACTCTTCAGAGGCTTCAGCAGCTGCTTCCACGAGATACTCATGCATCTCTGCTGCTTTAGCAGCAAGATGTGCAGGAATTTCTTCATAAGTGAATGTCATCCCTTGATCTTCTTCAGACCAGTTGATGGCTTTCATCTTAATCAAATCAATAACCCCTTTGAAATCTTCTTCTGTACCAATATTCATTTGAATAGGCACACAAGTCGCTCCAAGACGATTACGGATTTGCTTGATCACACGATCAAAGTCAGCACCAGTACGGTCCATCTTGTTAACAAACACAATGCGCGGAACGCGGTATTTGTCAGCCTGACGCCATACGGTCTCTGATTGAGGTTCAACGCCAGATGAGCCGCAGAAAACAACTACTGCACCATCTAATACACGTAACGAACGCTCTACTTCAATTGTAAAATCAACGTGACCTGGGGTATCGATGATATTAATACGGTGTTCAGTGTACTGAGCATCCATACCACGCCAGAAAGTGGTAACAGCAGCAGAGGTAATAGTAATACCACGCTCTTGCTCTTGTACCATCCAGTCCGTTGTGGCGGCGCCGTCGTGCACCTCACCAATTTTATGAGACAGACCGGTATAGAACAGAACACGTTCTGTTGTGGTAGTTTTACCTGCATCCACATGAGCAACAATACCGATATTTCGGTAACGCTCAATTGGGGTTATACGAGCCACTTTTATACCCTCTCAACTAAAACAAATTTTGCTTTAGACAATATCAACAATATGGAGCGGGCTAATGCCCGCTCCATTATATTACCAACGGTAATGAGCAAAGGCTTTGTTAGCTTCAGCCATGCGATGCACGTCTTCACGCTTCTTAACAGCAGTACCTTTGTTTTCAGACGCATCTAGCATTTCACCTGCTAGACGTAGAGCCATAGATTTTTCACCACGCTTGCGAGCAGCTTCAACTAACCAGCGCATCGCTAGTGCGTTACGACGCACTGGACGAACTTCACATGGTACTTGATACGTTGAACCGCCAACACGACGAGATTTAACCTCGACTGATGGGCGAACGTTATCAAGAGCTGCTTCAAGGATACTTAAATGATCTTCGCTTTTCTTTTCAGCGACAACATCTAGTGCCTTGTAGATAATTTTTTCTGCAGTCGACTTTTTGCCGTCCTGCATAATGACGTTGATGAACTTAGCCAACAACTCACTGTGAAACTTTGGATCTGGTAGGATTTTACGTTGTCCTACAACGCGACGTCTTGGCATATCAATTCTCCGTATGCTTCAGGTATTTCCAAAACTGGAATGTTAAATAAATACTAGCTTGGCCTTACTTTTAACGGGATACGTTAAGACTTAGGACGCTTAGCACCGTACTTAGAACGGCCTTGGCGACGTGTAGTCACGCCAGCACAGTCTAATGCGCCACGAACAGTGTGGTAACGCACACCAGGTAAGTCTTTAACACGACCACCACGGATTAGGATAACACTGTGTTCCTGCAAGTTATGGCCTTCACCACCGATGTACGAAGTTACTTCGAAACCGTTAGTTAGACGCACACGAGCTACTTTACGTAGTGCAGAGTTAGGTTTTTTAGGTGTTGTAGTGTACACACGAGTACAAACACCACGTTTTTGTGGGCACGCATTCAACGCAGGCACATTAGTCTTTTCGACTTTTGGCGCACGTGGCTTACGTACCAACTGGTTTACAGTTGCCATGTATAGCTCCGACAGTTGAATTACTCAACAATTAGGTGTGAAAAATCTATATCCCACAATGATGGGACGCGGAATTTTAGAAAGGTAATGCCATTCTGTCAAGAAATAGCCAACTTTTGATCGAAATTCGAAGAAAAAAGGCGCCACCGGCGCCTTTTTTAACAGTTTTGCAACTTAATCCTGACTTCCTGCCAAGTTAAGTAGGTCTGCTAGGTTCTGTTCAGCTTCGCTTGCAGTAACAGTAGTTGCTTCAACTTTGCCACCTTTGCTTGCTGCTTTAGCGCGTTCTTCGTTACGAGTCTTGTGATATGCGTAACCAGTACCAGCTGGGATCAAACGGCCAACGATTACGTTTTCTTTCAGTCCACGTAATGGATCGCTCTTACCACCAACGGCAGCTTCGGTTAGTACACGAGTCGTTTCTTGGAACGATGCTGCTGAAATGAATGATTCGGTCGCTAAAGAAGCTTTAGTAATACCTAATAATTCACGTTCAAACAGTGCAGGCATTTTGCCTTGTGCTTCAAGTTCGCGGTTAGCGATCTTAACGCGTGCAACTTCTGCTTGCTCGCCTTCCAAGAACTCACTGTCACCTGCTGAAGTGATAATACACTTACGTAGCATCTGACGAATGATCACTTCGATATGCTTATCGTTGATCTTTACACCCTGTAGACGGTAAACATCCTGTACTTCGTTCACAATGTAGTTAGCTACATGATGAATACCACGAAGACGTAGAATGTCGTGAGCCGCTTCTGGGCCGTCAGCAATAACTTCACCGCGCTCAACTTTTTCACCTTCGAACACGTTTAAGTTACGCCACTTAGGGATCATCTCTTCATAGTGATCGTTACCATCAGCTGGAGTAATCACTAGACGACGCTTACCTTTAGTCTCTTTACCAAACGAGATGGTACCTGAGATTTCTGCAAGAATTGCAGGCTCTTTTGGCTTACGCGCTTCGAACAAGTCAGCAACACGTGGAAGACCACCGGTGATGTCGCGTGTTTTAGACGATTCTTGAGGAATACGAGCTAAAGCGTCACCAACGTTAATTTTCGAGTTATCGTCTTTTGCTACAATCGCGTTACCTGGTAAGAAGTATTGAGCCGGTACTTCAGTACCAGGGATCATTAAGTCATTACCATCAGCATCGACTAAGCGAATAGCAGGACGCATTTCTTTACCTGCTGAGGTACGAGCACCAACGTCAAGTACGACAACAGAAGAAAGACCTGTTAATTCGTCAGTTTGACGTGTCATGGTTACGCCGTCGATCATGTCAACAAACTTAACCGTACCCGCAACTTCAGAAATAATTGGGTGAGTATGTGGATCCCAGTTAGCGATAATTTCGCCAGCGGTAACTTCACTGTCTTCCAATTTTTCTAACACGGTACCATAAGGTACTTTATAACGCTCTTTCTCACGACCTAGCTCATCGATGATGGCAAGTTCAGAAGAACGAGATACGATTACAAGTTTACCGTCGATGTTTGAAACATGCTTCGCATTATGTAGCTTCAGAGAACCCGCGTTCTTAACTTGAACGTTGTTTTCTGCTGACGCACGAGATGCCGCACCACCAATGTGGAACGTACGCATGGTAAGCTGTGTACCTGGCTCACCAATTGACTGTGCTGCAACAACACCAATCGCTTCACCATGGTTAATGATATGACCACGTGCTAGGTCACGACCATAACAAGCCGCACACACACCAAAGTCAGTATCACAGGTGATTACAGAGCGAACGATAACTTCGTCAACGCTGTGCTCTTCTAGCGTGTCACACCATGCTTCATCTAGTAATGTATTACGCGGCGCAAGAATCTCTTCAGTACCAGGCTTCAATACGTCGATAGCAACAACACGACCCAATACACGTTCACGTAATGGCTCAACAACATCACCACCTTCAATTAGTGGCTTCATTGTGAGACCGTGCTCAACACCACAATCATCTTCAACAACAACTAAGTCTTGAGCAACGTCAACAAGACGACGAGTTAGATAACCCGAGTTAGCTGTTTTCAATGCGGTATCGGCAAGACCTTTACGCGCACCGTGAGTAGAAATAAAGTACTGAAGTACGTTTAGACCTTCACGGAAGTTAGCCGTAATTGGTGTTTCGATGATCGAGCCGTCTGGCTTAGCCATCAGACCACGCATACCCGCTAACTGACGGATCTGTGCAGCACTACCACGAGCACCCGAGTCAGCCATCATATAGATGCTGTTAAACGAAGCTTGTTGCTCAGGTACGCCATCACGATTGATCACAGTCTCAGTTGACAGGTTTTCCATCATCGCTTTCGATACTTTTTCGTTGGCAGATGCCCAGATATCGATAACTTTGTTGTAACGTTCACCTGCGGTGACTAGACCAGATTGGAACTGCTCTTGAATTTCAAGCACTTCAGCTTCAGCGTCAGCTACTAAGGTGTATTTCTCGTCTGGAATAACCATATCATCGATACCTACTGAGGCACCTGAAATGGTTGCAAAACGGAAACCGGTATACATCAATTGGTCAGCGAAGATAACCGTATCTTTAAGACCTAATTGGCGATAACAAGTGTTCAACAGTTTAGAAATCTGCTTCTTACCCATGTTCTGGTTAACCAGATCATAAGATAAACCTTCAGGCAGAATTAACGATAACAAAGCGCGACCGACTGTTGTATCAACAATGCGCGTTGCTTTTGTTTTTTCGCCATCATCAGCAATATGGGTTTCAGTAATACGTACTTTAACGCGAGCGTGTAATTCAGCAGCACCGGTAGCGTAAGCTTTTTCGACTTCAGCTACTGAAGCGAATGCCATGCCTTCACCTTTACCGTTAATACGGTCACGGCTGGTGTAGTACAAACCTAATACTACGTCCTGAGACGGAGTGATTACTGGCTCACCGTTAGCAGGTGACAAAATGTTGTTGGTAGACATCATTAGCGCACGAGCTTCTAACTGAGCTTCAAGCGTTAATGGTACGTGTACCGCCATTTGGTCACCGTCGAAGTCGGCGTTGTATGCCGCACAAACTAACGGGTGTAATTGAATCGCTTTACCTTCAATCAGAACAGGTTCAAATGCTTGAATACCCAATCTGTGAAGTGTTGGTGCACGGTTAAGCATAACTGGATGTTCACGAATCACTTCGTCTAACACATCCCATACTTCAGCCTGCTCACGCTCAACCATTTTCTTAGCAGCTTTGATAGTTGTAGCTAGGCCACGACCTTCTAATTTGCCATAAATAAATGGTTTGAATAGCTCAAGTGCCATCTTCTTAGGAAGACCACACTGATGCAAACGTAAAGTAGGACCTACGGTAATAACCGAACGACCAGAATAATCAACACGCTTACCTAGTAAGTTCTGACGGAAACGACCTTGCTTACCTTTGATCATATCGGCCAAAGATTTAAGCGGACGCTTGTTAGAACCCGTGATAGCGCGACCACGACGACCGTTATCTAATAGCGCATCAACAGATTCTTGTAACATACGCTTTTCGTTACGTACGATAATATCTGGTGCAGCTAGGTCTAATAGACGCTTCAAACGGTTGTTACGGTTAATCACACGACGGTATAGATCGTTAAGATCAGATGTCGCGAAACGACCACCATCTAACGGCACTAATGGACGTAAATCAGGTGGAAGAACCGGTAATACTTTTAAGATCATCCACTCTGGCTTGTTGCCAGAAGTGAAGAATGCTTCCATCAACTTCAAACGCTTGGTCACTTTCTTGCGACGAGTTTCTGAATTGATTGATGGTAATTCTTCGCGCATTTGCTCGATTTGTTGCTCAAGATCAATAGCTCGTAGCAATTCTAGAACTGCTTCAGCACCCATCTTAGCTTCGAACTCATCGCCGTACTCTTCTAACGCATCTAAATACGTCTCTTCAGTTAGCATTTGGCCGCGCTCAAGCGTGGTCATGCCAGGCTCGATCACAACAAATGATTCAAAGTACAGTACGCGTTCAATATCACGTAACGTCATATCAAGCATTAAGCCGATACGAGACGGAAGTGATTTTAAGAACCAAATATGGGCAACTGGACTTGCCAGTTCAATGTGACCCATGCGCTCACGACGCACTTTAGTCTGGGTAACTTCTACTCCACACTTTTCACAAATTACACCACGGTGCTTAAGACGTTTGTATTTACCACACAAACATTCGTAATCTTTAACTGGACCAAAGATACGCGCACAGAACAAACCTTCACGCTCAGGCTTGAATGTACGGTAGTTAATGGTTTCTGGCTTTTTAACTTCACCAAATGACCAAGAACGGATTAGATCTGGCGAAGCCAAACCAATTTTAATACCGTTAAATTCTTCAGTCTTGCTTTGCTGTTTAAGAAACTTTAATAAGTCTTTCACGTTTCTCTCCTGAAGGAGTTAAACCAGGTGCTTTGCATGTGCAAAGCACCCTTGGTTACCAAACATTGCTTAAGTGCGATGCTTACTCTTGATCCAGCTCGATATTAATACCAAGTGAACGAATTTCCTTCAACAATACGTTGAAAGACTCAGGCATGCCTGGTTGCATCTGATGGTTACCGTCGACGATGTTTTTATACATCTGAGTACGACCGTTAACGTCATCCGACTTAACTGTTAGCATTTCCTGTAGAGTATAAGCTGCACCGTATGCTTCAAGTGCCCACACTTCCATCTCACCGAAACGCTGACCACCGAATTGAGCTTTACCGCCCAATGGTTGTTGAGTAACTAAGCTGTACGAGCCAGTAGAACGGGCGTGCATCTTGTCATCAACTAAGTGGTTCAGTTTAAGCATATACATGTAACCAACGGTTACTTTACGCTCAAATTCGTTACCGGTACGGCCATCATATAATGATAGCTGGCCAGAAGTAGGTAGGCCTGCAAGCTCAAGCATTTGCTTGATCTCTTTCTCTTTTGCACCATCGAATGCTGGAGTAGCAATTGGAATACCACCCTTGAGATTTTTGGCAAGACGCATAATTTCATCATCAGAGAATGAATCGATATCAACGCGTTGTAACACGTCATCACCTAACTCATAAACCTGCTTGATATAATCACGAAGTTCAGCAAGTTCGCGCTGCTCTTCAAGCATAGCGGTAATACGATTACCGATACCTTTAGCGGCAGCACCCATGTGGACTTCAAGTACCTGACCGATGTTCATACGCGATGGTACGCCCAATGGGTTTAGTACGATATCTACAGGATTACCTTCATGATCGTATGGCATATCTTCAACTGGACAAATCTTCGAGATAACACCTTTGTTACCATGACGACCCGCCATCTTATCACCAGGCTGAATAGTACGTTTAACGGCTAAGTAAACCTTAACAATTTTCAGTACACCAGGTGCTAAGTCATCACCTTGAGTAATTTTACGACGTTTGATTTCAAACTTCTTATCAAAGTCAGCGCGCAGCTCTTCGTGCTGTTCTGCTAACTGTTCTAGTTCAGTTTGTTTTGTTTCATCGTCAATGACTTGAATAAGTAAGTCTTTACGTGGTAACTCAGCTAATTTAGCTTCAGAGAAGCCAGCAGCTAATAATAAGTTACGCGCACGACCTAACACACCGTCTTCAAGGATTTTGAACTCTTCGCCCAAATCTTTACGAGCTTGACGAACGTGCATGTCTTCAATTTCAAGCGCACGCTTATCTTTTTCTACGCCGTCACGAGTAAACACTTGTACGTCGATGATGGTACCTTTAACAGAGTTAGGTACACGTAAAGAGCTGTCCTTAACATCAGAGGCTTTTTCACCGAAGATAGCACGCAATAGCTTCTCTTCTGGAGTTAGCTGAGTTTCACCTTTAGGTGTCACTTTACCAACAAGAATGTCGCCACCTTTCACTTCAGCACCAATGTAAACGATACCTGACTCATCTAATTTAGATAAAGCAGACTCACCTACGTTTGGAATATCAGCAGTGATCTCTTCACTTCCAAGTTTAGTATCACGTGCAATACATGATAATTCTTGAATGTGAATAGTAGTGAAACGGTCTTCTTGCGCTACGCGCTCAGAAATTAAGATCGAATCTTCGAAGTTATAACCGTTCCAAGGCATGAATGCGATACGCATGTTTTGACCAAGAGCCAGATCACCTAAGTCGGTAGATGGGCCATCAGCTAACACGTCACCACGAACCACTGGCTCACCAACAAAACAACATGGGCGTTGGTTAATACAAGTGTTTTGGTTAGAACGGGTGTACTTAGTTAAGTTGTAGATGTCGATACCGGCTTCACCTGGGCGTAGCTCATCTTCATTTACTTTAACAACGATACGGCTCGCATCTACGTAGTCAACAACACCACCACGTTTTGCAGCCACAACCACACCAGAGTCAACAGCAAGAGTACGTTCAATACCAGTACCCACTAACGGCTTATCAGCACGTAAAGTAGGAACGGCTTGACGTTGCATGTTTGCACCCATCAATGCACGGTTAGCATCATCGTGTTCTAAGAACGGAATAAGTGATGCCGCAACAGAAATAATCTGTTGTGGTGATACGTCCATATATTGAACATCAGCAGCACGCATAAAGGTTGATTCACCTTTATGACGACACGCAATTTGTTCTTCAACCATACGGCCATCAGCATCAACTTCAATGTTTGCCTGTGCAATAACATAACGGCCTTCTTCGATTGCTGATAAGTATTCAACTTCATCAGTAATCACACCATCAACTACCTTGCGGTAAGGTGTTTCTAAGAAACCATAAGAGTTAGTACGCGCAAAACTTGCTAGCGAGTTGATTAGACCAATGTTTGGACCCTCAGGAGTCTCAATTGGACATAAACGACCGTAGTGAGTTGGATGTACGTCACGGACTTCGAAGCCTGCACGTTCACGAGTCAAACCACCTGGGCCAAGTGCAGAAATACGACGCTTATGCGTTACTTCTGATAGCGGGTTGTTTTGATCCATAAACTGAGAAAGCTGTGAAGAACCGAAAAATTCTTTCACTGCCGCAGATATAGGCTTAGCGTTAATTAAGTCCTGTGGCATAAGCTCGTTTAGATCGCCTAAAGATAGACGTTCACGAACTGCACGCTCAACACGTACTAGACCAACACGGAATTGGTTTTCAGCCATTTCACCTACGCTACGAATACGACGGTTACCTAAGTGGTCAATATCGTCGACTTCATCGTAACCGTTACGGATTTCGATGATTTTCTTCATAACGCAAACGATGTCTTCTTTAGACAATACGCCAGTGCCTTCGTCTTCAGCAATTTCAAGACGACGGTTGAACTTCATACGACCTACTTTTGATAAGTCATAACGTTCTTCACTGAAGAATAGGTTTTGGAATAAACCTTCGGCTGCATCTTTAGTTGGTGGCTCGCCAGGACGCATCATACGATAAATTTCAACTAATGCTTCTAAGCGGTTAGTTGTTGAATCGATACGTAAGGTATCAGCGATGTAAGCACCGTGATCAAGATCATTGATAAACAAAGTATCAATGTCTTTGATGCCAGCTAAAGATAAATTAGCTAAATCTTCTAAGGTGATTTCAGTGTTAGCCGTAACTAATACTTCACCAGTATCTTCATCGATGTAATCTTGTGCAGCATACTTACCAACAATGTAATCAACTGGCACTTCAAGCTCATTTGTGTTGGTTTTTTCAAGTTGCTTAATATGGCGCGCAGTTATACGACGACCAGCTTCAACTAACAGACTGCCTTCAGCATCTTTAATGTCATAGCTTGCTGTTTCGCCACGTAAGCGATCAGGTACTAATGCCATCACTAAAGAATCTTTCTTAATCTTGAACTGAATACGTTCAAAGAATAAGTCTAAGATGTCTTGGGTTGAAAAATCTAACGCACGTAGCATGATAGTCGCTGGTAATTTACGGCGACGGTCAATACGGACGAACAATGCGTCTTTAGGGTCGAATTCAAAGTCAAGCCATGAACCACGGTAAGGAATAATACGTGCGTTATACAGCACCTTACCAGAAGAGTGGGTTTTACCACGGTCATGATCAAAGAATACGCCAGGACTACGGTGTAATTGAGAAACGATTACACGTTCAGTACCGTTAATAACAAACGTACCATTTTCAGTCATCAATGGGATATCACCCATGTAGACTTCTTGTTCTTTAATATCTTTTACTGTGCCAGCTGCAGCTTCACGATCAAACAACACCATGCGTAATTTTACGCGTAATGGCGCTGAATAAGTGACACCGCGGATCTGACATTCTTTCACATCAAAAACTGGCTCGCCTAGTTTATAGCTAACATATTGCAGCTCAGAGTAACCAGAAAAGCTCTTGATAGGAAAAACGCTACGAAATGCCGCTTCAAAACCGCGCTCACCCGTAGGATCTTGATCGGTGAACTTCTTAAAAGAGTCTAACTGGATAGACAATAAATAAGGGATGTCCAAAACTTTTGGACGCTTACCAAAGTCTTTGCGAATACGCTTCTTTTCAGAATAGGAGTAAACCATGGGTTTCCTCTACTTACGAAATGTGACCAAGACTGAAATAAATTTAATTAAATCAGCACGTTTGCCCGTCACCGTTGTCGCAAGAACCTAACCAGTAATCTCTGCTAGGAACTGCTAAAACTGGCGATAAACGGTGAATAAAAATCGCCTGCGCATAAAGCGCAAAAAAGGCCGACGGTTAAAAAACCGCCAGCCTTCACCTAATTTCTTAGGTGACAGGTAAGTTAATTAAAACTTACTTGATTTCAACTTCAGCGCCAGCTGCTAATAACTCAGCTTTAAGTGCTTCAGCTTCTTCTTTAGAAACAGCTTCTTTAACAGCGATCGGTGCTGATTCAGACATTGTTTTAGCTTCTTTCAGGCCTAAACCTGTTGCGCCACGTAATGCTTTAATTACTGCAACTTTGTTAGCACCGTGTGCAGTAAGAATTACGTCGAATTCTGTTTGTTCTTCAGCAGCTGCACCAGCATCAGCACCGCCAGCTACAACAGCAGCAGCAGCAGAAACGCCGAACTTCTCTTCCATTGCTTCGATTAGTTCAACAACTTCCATTACAGACATTGCTGCAAAAGCTTCTAAGATTTGGTCTTTAGTGATAGACATTAGAAATATTTCCTATTGTTCTGAATTCAATTTGATTAAGCGGCCAACTTATAATTAAGCGGCGTCTTGTTTTTGATCGCGAAGGGCGGCCAATGTACGAACGAACTTGCCAGCAGATGCTTCTTTCATAGTCATCATTAACTGAGCTAGTGCTTCTTCGTATGTTGGTAGTTTCGCTAAACGATCAATATCAGCTGCAGGGATAAATACCCCTTCGAAAGCTGCACCTTTAACTTCAAACTTAGCTTGCTCTTTAGCGAAATCTTTTAAAAGACGCGCTGCAGCACCTGGGTGCTCTGTAGAGAAAGCTAGTAAAGTTGGGCCAGTGAACGTTTCTGCTAGGCATTCAAATGAAGTACCTTCAACAGCACGCTTAGCTAAAGTGTTACGTACTACACGTACATAAACACCATTAGCGCGAGCAGCTTTACGCAAAACGGTCATAGCACCTACAGTTACGCCGCGTGAATCGGCTACAACTGCAGAAAGTGCACCTTTGGCAGCTTCGTTGACTTCAGCAACAATTGCCTTTTTGTCTTCGAGTCTTAATGCCATTGGCTTTACTCCTGGATTCCACCTAGGGTTAATTCCCTAGTATTTACCAAACCAAATACAACATGTATTTGGATACTTACGGTGCAGATTTTCCAGTAAAAAAATTAGCTGGGGCCTGACACCGTCTACGCAGGAAATTAAGTGCATCTTACGAATTACACCTGCGGTCTTGGACGGAAGCCGATTTTCTAATCAAAACTCAAAAAGTTATGTTTAAATTACGGCTTCAACCCACAAAGTGCGCGCATTATAGACTAATGTGCGCATTTTGTAAAATTACTTAATGTCTTCCAAGCTAGCTTGGTCAACAGCAACACCTGCACCCATAGTGGTAGAGATGCTTACTTTTTTCACGTATACGCCTTTAGCAACTGCAGGCTTAGCCTTTTTCAGTGCTGACACTAACGCTTCTAAGTTGTCTTTTAACTGTTCTACAGTGAAATCCACTTTACCGATAGTAGTGTGGATAATACCGTTTTTGTCGTTGCGGTAACGAACTTGACCAGCTTTTGCATTCTTAACTGCTTCAGCAACGTTTGGCGTTACTGTACCAGTTTTAGGGTTAGGCATTAAACCACGTGGGCCTAAGATCTGACCTAACATACCAACAACGCGCATTGCGTCTGGTGATGCGATAACAACGTCAAAGTTCATTTCGCCAGCTTTAACTTGTTCAGCTAAATCTTCCATACCCACTAGCTCAGCGCCAGCAGCTTTAGCAGCTTCAGCGTTTGCGCCTTGTGTGAATACAGCAACACGAACGTCACGACCAGTACCGTGTGGAAGTACAGTAGCACCACGCACGTTTTGATCTGATTTACGAGGATCGATACCAAGGTTTACAGCTACGTCTACACTTTCTACGAATTTAGCAGTAGCTAATTCTTTTAAAAGAGCCACAGCTTCGTTGATGTCATACAATTTTGTTGCATCAACTTTTTCGCGGATAACGCGAGCGCGCTTAGTTAGCTTTGCCATTATATTAGTCCTCTACTACCAAACCCATTGAACGTGCAGTACCTTCAATTGAGCGAGTCATCGCTTCAATGTCAGCACCAGTCATATCAGCGGCTTTAGATTCAGCAATTTCCTGAACAGCGCTACGCTTGATAGTTCCTACTTTTTGAGTGTTAGGACGGCCAGAACCTGATTTCAGACCAGCTGCTTTAAGCAGTAGGAAAGACGCAGGAGGAGTCTTAGTTTCAAAAGTGAAAGAACGGTCGTTATATACAGTGATAACAACAGGAATTGGCATGCCTTTTTCGAACTTTTCAGTACGAGCGTTGAATGCTTTACAGAATTCCATAATGTTCACACCTTTTTGACCTAAAGCAGGACCAACTGGTGGAGACGGGTTTGCAGCACCGGCTGCTACTTGTAGCTTAATATAAGCTTCAATTTTCTTTGCCATGTCGACATTTCCTCTATTTGGGTTCAAACGCATCTCGGCGACATGCCAATCTGCTCCCCTGAAAACAACGGGTGCGGATTATACAAAAATCCACACCCGCAAACAATCACTTTTTTGTGGTTATTTTAATCAGCTTTTCTCAACCTGATTAAAATCAAGCTCTACAGGCGTAGAACGACCAAAGATCATTACAGAAACTTTAACGCGGTTCTTATCATAATCGACTTCTTCGATTGTGCCGTTAAAGTCAGCAAATGGTCCGTCACATACACGTACAACTTCACCAGGTTCATACATAACACGGTGCGTAGGTGATGTAACAGTATCTTGTAGACGTTGTAAAATCGCGTTGGCTTCTTTATCAGAAATCGGTGCTGGACGATCAGATGTACCACCAATGAAGCCCATTACTCGAGGAATGCTTTTCACTAAGTGCCAGCTATCATCGTTCATTTCCATTTGTACTAATACATAACCTGGAAAGAACTTACGTTCGCTTTTACGACGTTGACCTGCACGCATTTCAACAACTTCTTCAGTCGGCACAAGGATCTCACCAAAGTAAGCTTCCATACTGTGCATTTTGATATGCTCAAGCAATGTTTTTAAAACACGCCCTTCATAGCCAGAAAAGGCTTGAATTACATACCATTTTTTTTTCGCTTCTGTAGCTTCAGTCATGTTTAAATGCCTATACGCCTGTAATTAAATTCACAACTCGCAACAAGATTGCGTCTAATCCCCAAAGGATCAGTGCAACCACACCTGTTGCAGCAAGAACGATAAACGTTGTGGTAAGTGCTTCTTGGCGCGTTGGCCAAATCACTTTACGCACTTCAATATGTGCTTCATGAGCAAATGAAAGTGCTTGCTTACCTTTCACGGTTTGGAATGCAATGAAACCAGCAATTGCAAAAGTTACAATTACGCCAGCAACACGAGCCACAACACTGGCTTCTGCAAAAAATTGGTTAGCAATAACTGCTGCTAAGACTAGCAAAACAGCAACGCTCCATTTAACGATATCCAGAGAGTTACTCTGACTTTCAGTATTTGTTGTCATCGGTTAATTCCGTTACTCACTACGACCTGAGCTTACTTCGTAACAGCTAATCTGTTACAACATTTCCGAGCTACCCCCAGAAACCATCACAGCACAGGGTCAAAAATCGGCCATAGATTGTATTCTGATTCAGCTTTATTCGCAACATGAGTGGCAATCTAATCAACACAAATTGGTAAAAAAATTGTGTTTTATTCCATAGCCACTCATATAAACAAAAAAGGAAGCCGAAGCTTCCTTTTTCAATGTTAACTAAACTCGCAATTAAGCGATGATTTTAGCTACAACACCAGCACCAACTGTACGGCCACCTTCACGGATAGCGAAACGTAAACCGTCGTCCATCGCGATTGGGTAAATCAAAGTAACAACCATCTTGATGTTGTCACCAGGCATTACCATTTCTACGCCTTCTGGTAACTCGATTGTACCAGTTACGTCAGTTGTACGGAAGTAGAACTGTGGACGGTAACCTTTGAAGAATGGAGTGTGACGTCCGCCTTCTTCTTTTGATAACACGTATACTTCTGATTCGAAAGTAGTGTGTGGGTTGATTGAACCTGGCTTAGCAAGTACTTGACCACGTTCTACGTCATCACGCTTAGTTCCACGTAATAACACACCACAGTTCTCACCTGCACGACCTTCGTCAAGCAGCTTACGGAACATTTCTACACCAGTACAAGTTGTTTTAGTTGTGTCTTTAACACCAACAATTTCAACTTCGTCTGATACGCGTACAATACCACGCTCAACACGACCAGTTACCACTGTACCACGACCTGAAATCGAGAATACGTCTTCGATTGGTAGTAGGAATGGCTTATCGATGTCACGCTCTGGCTCTGGAATATAAGTATCTAAAGCTTCAGCTAGTTCAAGGATCTTAGCTTCCCATTCTGGCTGGCCTTCTAGTGCCTTAAGCGCAGAACCTTGGATAACTGGTAAGTCATCACCTGGGAAGTCGTATTCTGAAAGAAGTTCACGAACTTCCATCTCTACTAATTCTAATAACTCTTCGTCATCTACCATGTCACATTTGTTCATGAATACGATGATGAAAGGTACGCCAACCTGACGCGAAAGCAGGATGTGCTCACGTGTTTGTGGCATTGGGCCGTCTGTAGCAGCAACTACTAAGATTGCGCCGTCCATCTGTGCAGCACCAGTGATCATGTTTTTAACATAATCCGCGTGACCTGGACAGTCTACGTGTGCGTAGTGACGGATTGGTGTGTCATATTCGATGTGAGAAGTATTAATTGTAATACCGCGCTCACGCTCTTCTGGAGCGTTATCGATTTGAGCGAAGTTCTTAACTTCACCACCATATGTCTTAGATAACACAGCAGAGATAGCTGCAGTTAAAGTTGTTTTACCATGGTCAACGTGACCGATGGTGCCTACGTTTACGTGGGGCTTATTACGTTCAAATTTAGCTTTTGCCATGGTATCGCCTCAATCCAATAGTTTGGTGATGAAAACACACATATAGTAAAAATCCGATGCATATATATGACATCGAATCAATTTTTAGTTAGGCGCTTGATTATGACAGGCTGGTGCTGATAGGCAGATTCGAACTGCCGACCTCACCCTTACCAAGGGTGCGCTCTACCAACTGAGCCATATCAGCAAACAAATATTGGAGCGGATGGCGGGAATCGAACCCGCGTTATCAGCTTGGAAGGCTGGAGTAATACCATTATACGACATCCGCGCAACCTACATAGGCTACCTAACTACCTAGAAAAAGTGGTGGAGGGAGAAGGATTCGAACCTTCGAAGGCTGAGCCGTCAGATTTACAGTCTGATCCCTTTGGCCACTCGGGAACCCCTCCACAGAAAATGGTGCCGGCACCAAGAGTCGAACTCGGGACCTACTGATTACAAGTCAGTTGCTCTACCAACTGAGCTATGCCGGCATGTCATTTCGGGAACGGATATTAGGTAAATGTGAGCCTAAGTGCAATAGAAAAATGTCAAAAAAGCTAAAAAAAGTCTCGATCGACGCTTTTTTATGCTTAAGTCGCTATCAAAGATGAATTAAACATCATTTCCTTCATTCAAACTGACAATTGATTGTTAAAGTATTGTCCCGTAATTACGGATCGTGTAATGTGCCAGACCCAGTATAAAAATTGGTTTGATAATGCAAAACTCCATCCAACAAGCCCTTTACTTGTCTTTTCAACGCCAAAAATGGTCTGAATTGCGTAATTCTGTTCCTTTAACTTTGAGCCAAGAAGAATTAGAAAACTTAAGGGGTATGAATGAAAAGTTATCATTGGATGAAGTTACCGATATATATTTGCCATTAAGTCGGCTACTTAACCTCATCGTTGGTTCTAAACAGCAACGTGGAATGATCGTTGATAAGTTTCTTGAGCAAAAAGCATCACATTCGCCTTATATCATTAGTATTGCAGGAAGTGTTGCTGTAGGTAAAAGTACCACTGCCCGTATTTTGCAAACTTTACTGCAACGTTGGCCTGAGCATCCCAAGGTTGATCTAGTCACTACCGATGGTTTTTTATACCCATTAGCAGATTTAAAACGTAAAGGCTTGTTGCAGCGTAAAGGCTTCCCTGAAAGCTATGATATGAAGATGTTAGTTGACTTTATTTCATCAGTTAAAGCAGGCGATAAACGCGTGTTAGCACCGGTATATTCACATGTAAGTTATGATCGATGTCATGATCAGCATCAGATTATCGAACAACCTGATATTTTGATCCTCGAAGGATTAAATGTCCTCCAAACAGGCTTAGACTCCCCCATTGACATTAGACGTCCATTCGTATCGGACTTTGTCGACTTCTCGATATATGTTGATGCTAAAGAGCATTTATTGAAAGAATGGTATCAGCAACGCTTTTTGCAATTTAGAAAAGGCGCATTTAGTGACCCTAAGTCATTCTTCCACCACTATGCAGCCTTGAGTGATGAAGAGGCCAATTCTATTTCTGCCAATATTTGGGATACAATCAACGGCCCTAATCTACAGCTAAACATTCAACCTACTCGAGAACGTGCCAACTTGATTTTGCAAAAAGGACAAAACCATTTAATGGATAAGGTACTTTTACGTAAATAATATCAACTCGAGTTAAGTGATGGGCTCTAATAAGCTTAATTCAAATGAGTTAGTTAATTTTAGCAAGCTTGTCATTTGTTTTGAAAACAAGGTACATTATCACGTCAATATCAGGCATATTACACGTTAATGAAACACAGTTGGCAAGACAAGCAGCTGTTTGGCAGAGGTTTATTATTCTGGGCTGATGTTAAATCATATAAAGATAGAGTTTTGACTGGTGATACATTCCATTTTTATGTGTTATTGCTACATAAAATGAAATGTATCGATATTTGCAGCTTATCTAACGAATAAAAAATGCTTTTGTTCCACTTACGTCCTATATTCCACGCAAACTGATTTCACCGCCAATGTAGACTTTAATTTCTGAGTTAGTTTCAATCACCACAGCACCTTGTTCATCAATACCCCGACATAATCCAAACACTTCATTTGGTGCCATTAGCAGCCTAACTTGTTTATTAGCAAATAAATCATAAGCATTCCAAAATGGTATAAATGGCGCCAAACCATGGTTAGAAAATGCTTGAATATCTGACTTTAAATTTCGATGCAACGACACTAGAAGTTGGGTTTTATCTGGCACACCCTGAGAAGCTAAATCACTCCAAGGTTGATCTATTAGCTCCCCTTGTGCTGCCGACATACTCATATTGATTCCAAAACCAATGACTAATTCAGTTTGTTTAGTTTCGGTTTTCGCTACCTCAATTAAAATACCCGCAAGTTTTTTGTCATCTAAATAAATATCATTCGGCCACTTCATCCCTAAACCTGTGATATTCATTTCTGACAATGTTTTAACAATCGAACAAGCAATAACAAGGCTTAATCCCATTAAATTAGATGCATTAGTTTCAAATCGCCAAAAAAGTGATGCATAGAGGTGATTGCCATAGGGCGATAACCACTGACGTCCGCGTCTGCCTCTTCCTGCAGATTGGTATTCAGCAATGCAAATATCGCCAGACTTAAGGTCTACAAAATGGTTCAGCATAAAACTATTTGTGCTATCAATCTCATCAAAATAGAAGCAGCGATTCTCAATTCCACCAATTAAAGATTGCTCATCAACAAGCGTTATCGGACTTGCCAGTTTATAGCCTTTACCTTTAACACTGAACACTTCCAGACCATAATCAGACAGAGCATCAATATGTTGATTCACAGCCATGCGGGTCAAACCTATTTCACTCGCTATCGCTTCTCCTGAGGTAAAATGGTCAGAACTGAGCAATGCTAGAATCTGTCTTTTACGTTTCCAATGATCATTGATCATAAACTTACCTCTCCAAATCGTGCAATTAAGCGCGGCTCCACCTCAAGTGTGACACCGAATCGCTGTTCAATCATATCGGTTACATGCATAGCCAATTGACAAATATCAGTACCAGTCGCATCACCAGTATTAGTTAGCACCAAAGCTTGCTGTTCATGAATTGATGCACCACCGATAGCAAAACCTTTCAGGCCAGCGTTATCAATCATCCAACCTGCAGCTAATTTTGTATGCTTATCGTCATGGGTAAATCCAACAATATTAGGATATTGTTGTTTTAACTCCAAAAAACGCTCTAGTGGAATAATGGGGTTTTTAAAGAAACTCCCAACATTACCGATTATTTTCGGATCAGGTAGCTTCGACTGTCTAACATGACAGACCATATCAAGCACTTCTTTAGCTGTTACAGTGTCAGCATTGAGACTATTTAAGGGCGCATAACTCAAATTAGGCTTCCAGCTCGTTGATAATCTTATTTTAACGGCAGTGATTACAGCTCTATCTTTGAGTTGTTGCTTAAAAATAGACTCTCGATAACCAAATTGACAATCTTCATGGCTAATTTCATAAAGCTGTGATGAATCTAAATCAAAAAACTCAACTGATTCACAAATATCCTTGAACTCAACACCATAAGCGCCAATATTTTGAATAGGCGCCGCGCCAACCGTACCAGGTATTAACGCTAAATTCTCAATACCAAAATAGCCATTTTCGACACAAAAAAGAACTAGGCTATGCCAATCTTCACCGGCCTCCACCGTTAACAGAATATCTGATCCCTCTTGCTCAACTGCTATACCTTTGGTTTCAACAACGACCACTGAACCACAAAAATCCTCAGTAAATACCACATTGCTGCCGCCACCTAATACCATCATTGCTTTGTCAGAATGATAGAGTTCGAGACAAGTATTGATTAAAAATTCTTTTGTAGCTGTATGGATAAGTTCGTCACACAGCTGATTAAGACCAAGAGTATTAAATGGGAGTAAAGAAGCAGACATAATAATTAGCAGTAAAGTATAGATAGGACATTGTAACAGGTTACAACACCTCTATTAAATTCAAACATCAAAGTTTTACGACATCGTTATTTATCCACAAGCGATGAGCCGTTTTGATATAAGCATATCAGCCACACTACTTTTATGCTCAAATTTCAGATATAAAAAAGCCCGTTACGTTAGTAACGGACTTGATACTCTCTTTACGAGAAATTAGGCGCCTGGAAATGACCTATTCTCACGTGGGCATCTCGGCCACACTATCAATGACAAATATTTGGTATAATTTTTCGACACAAAACAAAAAGGCCACTCATTAGAGTCAATGCCGATCGTTTAAGGGCACTTGACCGATCTTGAAGATGAATGATAATCCCTACCAGTATTCTGGTG
>NZ_JAPJEE010000024.1:0-50590 GCF_030731885.1 Shewanella sp. ULN5 | reverse complement strand
TGAGGCCAGTTGCAGTTATGTACAAAAGTTTTTAGGTTAATCAAAGCTATTGGTTAACCTGTTAAGCCAGACAATTGGTTAACCTGTTAAGCCAGACAATTGGTTAACCTGTTAAGCCAGACAATTGGTTAACCTGTTAAGCCAGACAATTGTGTTTTTACCGCATCAGATAATGGCTGGCTTTTTTCAGTTTGATAGTTGAAGTGCACCATGGTTGTTTTTGCTTCGGCAGTTTGCTTACCGCCTTGCCAACAACTTTGCGCAATTTCAAAACTGCTATTACCAACGCGGCTAATATGGGTTTTTACCGTGACGGTTTTGCCATAAAACGTCGGCGCATTAAATGCGATGGTAAACCCAGCAATAATCATGTTCCACTTCGTTAAATCTTGTCCGGGGTTCACTATTTCAAAAATAGGGTCTCGTGCTGCTTCAAACCACACAGGGATCACTGTGTTATTAATATGGCCTAAAGCGTCGGTCTCACAAAAGCGAGGGGTTAAATCCATAGAAAACTGAGTAACAGACACGGGTTATTCCTTTTTATTGTTATTTAGTGCGCCATTTTAGTGCCGTGACTAAAAAAGCAGTATTTTTAGAATTCAAATGCCTATATCACTTAAAAATCGACTCAAACATTGGTACTAATTGCTTATTACCAAATTCGCTTAAATGATTATTGTCATAGTAGAAAGGACGACCATTTTTACTTCCCCAGCACTTCTCATCATGACACAAATAAGGTATTGGATTTAAAATAGTCACCCCACATTTTACTGCGGCTTTATCTTGAGCTTGCCATATAGCATCATGGCGAGAATAATAATCAGCGATTGGGATTGAGTAATCAGATTGTGCGCCTAAAAACATTTGTTTTCGATATAACACAGTAGGTACATCTCTACCCATTTCAGGAAAAGGTCTTACTAAATACACAGGTCGATTTTCACTGAGTTTGCATAATGTTTCAATTTGTTGTGTTTCATAATCAGCTAATAATTCTCGAGCTGTTTGATGTTCATTATCGAAATAAATTGTCGGTTTATTATGAAACTTGTGAACTTCGTTATATCCCAAAAGACTGCCCGTAATTCTAGCAACAACAATAACAGGCACTTGAGACGGTATTGCTAACTTCTTCACCAGCAAGTCATTAAATTTTGTACATTCTGAACGGTTCTCTTTACTGTGCATGCCCAATAATGTGGGGCAGCTGTTATAGGAAAACTCTTGTACACTTCCACCATGAGCCGCCTCTACAACACTAGAGACAACAGCATTTGCATGGCTATCTCCAACTAATACTGCGGCAAGAGGCCCATCTCCATGTAAACAACCCTCTGTCACAATATCGCGACCAGGACTTTGGAGGCACTCTCTAAGTCTGGGATTCCTATTGAATGTTTCATTACTGGCAAGCTCAACACTTTCAGGTAAACGGCCATCGATATGAAGATGACGAGCACTTATCGCTAACAGTTCAATCACGACGAACAGTGCGACTAACAGTTGTACCTGTTTTTTCACCTTGTACTTGTTTATAAACCGATTGAAAACGATTTCGATGTAACGATATGACAATCCACCCATCACGACAGAAAATACAATGCCTAATATTATCCAGGTAAAACTATTTTGCTGACTGGCGTAATTCAAAAACACGACTGCTGGCCAGTGCCATAAATAAATAGAATAAGACCTCGCACCTATTTTTTGCACCAAGACACTGGTAGTCAGTATTGATGTTTGCTTATGAGCGGCAATAATAAACATTGTCCCCACAACAGGTACTAGGGCAAACATGCCTGGCCATGGCGTGTTTGTATCAAAAACAGTGATGGCATAAATCAGTGCAATAAAACCTAAAGCTTGCAATACCAATGCAGCTCCAGAACTAACGCTCCTTTTTCTGGTTGCCCACCAAACCCAGCCACCCGCTAACATTTCCCATGCTCGATAGGGCAACAAATAAAACGCATGATCTGGATAATGATAAACGGCATAAATGGCAAGTAAAAATGAAATTCCCCCTATGATTGAGAGCGAAACTTTAACAGCGCTAACACCTAAAAAGCGCCAAACAAGCATCATGATCAAAGGTAAAAATACATAAAATTGCCACTCAACCGACAGTGACCAAGTATGCAATAACCACTTTTCATTCGAAGCGATATCAAAATATCCCGCTTCACCTAAAAACCTATGATTGGAAATAAATAGCGCTACACCGGTAATGTGAGTACCAAGCTGTTGAAAATCGATTGTTGATAGCCAAAACCAACCAAAAATGAGGAGCCCAAGACATAGATTAAGTAAGGGTGGTAAGATTCTTTTGGCTCTAGATAGCATAAACTTACTGAAAGAAAATGTGTTTGACTCAAGTCCTTCAGTAATAATTTTTGTCATTAAAAAACCTGAAATAACAAAAAAAACATCTACACCGCTAAAGCCTGGCACACCAAAATGATACAGTACCACGGCAACAACCGCCCATGCTCGAAGGCCATTGATATCATGTCGAAAATATTTCTGTTTCACAGTAGACATTAATGATGTTTATTCCAGATAACGCTTTTAGGGAGGCGAATTTTACTTCAATTAATGTCGCAATGACCATGTAAAATCCAATCTTTACGTAATTTTTATGACAGCAAACCCAACCACATTAAATCACATAACATAAAAAAGGACGCCGAAGCGTCCTTAATGTTAATAATGGTGCCATTAATACATGGCATCAATCTCTGTCGCGTATTTGCTATAAATATTCTTACGGCGTAATTTCATGGTCGGTGTGATTAACCCCGCTTCCATTGAAAAGGCTTCAGGCAACAAAGTAAACTTTTTAATCTGCTCAAAACTGGCTAGCTCATATTGCAACTCTTTCAAACGCTGTTCAAAATGCTCCAACACTTGGCTGTTGCGTAACAAGTCAATAGGGTTTTCAACGCTAATCCCTTTCTCTAGCGCCCATATTTCTAATGCTTCAAATGCTGGTACAATCAGCGCTGAAACATAATTTCTCGCATCGGCAATAATGGCTACCTGTTCCACAAACGGACAACAACTGACTTTTCCCTCAACACGCTGCGGGGCAATATACTTGCCATTCGAGGTTTTCATTAATTCTTTAATACGATCAGTAATGTATAAGTTCCCTTCTGTGTCAATCATGCCCGCATCACCGGTTTTTAACCAACCATTGTCAAAGGCTTCAGCGGTATCTTCTGGTCGATTAAAATAACCGCGCATGACTGTTTCGCCACGCACTAGAATTTCATTATTGTCGCCAATTTTAATCTCCATAGCATGTAAAGGCTTACCGTTAGATCCTGGCACTCGATTGCTTAAAGTATTACAGGTAACCGTGGCACATGTCTCTGTCATTCCGTAACCACACAGAATAGGCACGCCAATGCTATGAAAAAATGCGCCAACATTGACATCAAGCGCCGCACCACCCACAGGCATAAAGGTTAAGCGGCCGCCCAACACATTTTGTAATTTACTAAAGACTAATTTATTCGCCAATTTCCATTGCGCGGATAGCAATTTACTGGGACGTTTTCTACCCTGAGTCACTTCAAACTGACGAGCACCGACCCCTATAGCCCAATGAAATAGCTTTTGGCGTATTGCGGGGGCGGAATTCACTTTGTCATGAACTGCGCTGTAAACCTTTTCAAGAAAACGTGGCACAACACATAAGGTGTGCGGTTTTACCGCGGCGATGGCTTCTTTTACTCTATGGGTATCGTTTAAATACACGTTTCGGCCACCACGACATAACACGTAAAATGTCCAACCACGTTCGAAAACATGACTTAGTGGTAAAAATGCCAATGACACATCACCGGCTTTAAAAGCAATTTCAGTATCGTGCTGCTCGACCATAGAGGCAATATTGCGATAATCTAACATCACACCTTTAGGCTCACCTGTGGTGCCCGAGGTATAAATAAGTGTGAGTAAATCATCAAGTGATGTTTGAGATAAACGCAGGGTTAATTCATCATGGCTTTGTTGCGAAGGGCTAGAGTTGAGCAAATCATCTAGATGAAAATGAACATCGGACGCTAGCTTTACCTTGCTATCAAACACCACGATATGCTGAACACTTGGACACTGAGCTTGAATTTTACACGCTGTGTGATACTGGCCTTCATCACCCGCAAAAATAACCTTGGCCCGAGAATCATTCACAATGAATACCGCTTGTTCCATTGTACTTGTCGGATAAACAGGTACTACAACATTACGCGCCTTTAGGGCACCTATGTCAGCACAGGTCCATTGCGGGCAGTTTTGCGCCACAATAACCACTTTATCATGCACATGAAGACCAAAATCAATTAATAACTGTGCAATTTTACTGGTTATGCTATCAAACTGATGCCAGGAAACCGCGTTCCAAGGCGCAGCCATTTCAAAGCCTTCAAGGGCAATGTTTTCGCCTAATGTCTGGCTTTGCTGCTGCAGCAGTCGAACGATATGATAGTTTTCTAACAACATAGTGAGATACCTTTTAGCTTACAGGTGTACTGTTTTATCACATTCTACCTGAAGCTATCTTAAACCATAAGAGTTTTTACTCTACCCTTGCGGGTTAGATCACTTTTTGATGGGGGATCATCACAGTTATAGCTCAATCACACCTTTTCTCCACAACCGATCTTTGCTCCAAATAAACAACCACACGCCGACCACTGTCAATAAAAAATCTGCCATCAGCCATCCGTCCATATCCTGCTGCGCTTGTAATGCCTTAAAGCTAAATGATACGAAAAGTGAATGGATAATCATGACCAGCATAATGGCTGACATTTGACTGATATTTCGGCTTAGTGCCCCGAGTCCTAATGCAAATAGCCCACTCCATAATACGCATAGCAATAGATGGGCAATAAATGGCAAAGATAGTGGCTGCCCAAAAACCAAACCAGCCAAACAAACCAGCAGCATACTCAAGATAGATAAACTAATTAACCGAGCGCTGGCCTTAAAGAAAGCCTGCTGCAAGCCAACTAACCCAGAAAATCCGGGCAACATAAACAAGGTCTCAACTCCCCGCCATCGCTGAACTCGGCTCCAATGTACTAGACAACACATCATTAATAACAGTTGCCCAACTATCAATTGAATAGGAAGATGCCACTCAAATAGCGTCGACGGAATAAATATTAACAAACCCAATACGGTGACCATGACCAAGGCCATCGCCAAAAGTGGGCCGACAAAAAAGCTCGCTGGGTGTAAATATCGATTCAGTTTATCAAGCAGATTATGTTGTTTCATGCTCGGTAACCAAAACCAGCCCATTTCCATACCGCTTAAATAGGTTGCTCGGGCATCGTGATGCCAAGTTAATTGCCCTAGTTTCACTCTGACAAATTCAAGTAGCATCACTAAGGGGATCACCAACATCCACCAAGGTAAATTTAGCGTCATCTGATCAAAAAAAGGCATACCGATAAACAGTAATATTGAAAACTGAAAGCCTTTGTTCCAATGCAAACACCCCCATAAAAAGGCTAAACTGATTAATACCGCTATCAGCACCGAGGCCAACGTTTGTGGGGCAAATATCACCGCAAACCCTAATGCAAAAATCATTATGCTCAAAAGAATAACAATGGATTGCACCACAACATTACGTTGATAACCGGGAATTAAAAAGCTGGTTTCAGCTCCGACCAAACGGTTTAATTGCCATAAAACAGACATGCAGCTGGATACCACAGACATAGATAACATTAAGCCGATTGATGATGTTTTATCGTTATATAAACTTAAGACCGCTATGCTAAACCCGAATAAACTGGTTAATAAAAAACATACACTACCCGCATCAAATAACCACAAGCGCAACATACCACGGTAGCTATCTCGACTTATAAAATCGCTTAACTTAACCCCATGTGGTGTAAGTCGGTTTGCAGATCTCACTAGGTTGGTCAAAATAACGTTCATCGATGCAGCTCCATAAATAGCTGCTCTAAGTTCAATGATTGTTCACTAATAAGGCCGTTAAATTGCTCCTGCAACTGACAGTTGTCGGCAACAATTAACGCTGAATCAGGCATGCTGGTTTGATGCAATACCGCTAAATGCTCAGGTAATTGAGCTTCTGCGGTAACTTTGAGTAATTTTACCTGCTCTCTTAATGTATCTATTTCTTTAAACAACACTAATTTGCCTTTTTTAATCAAGGCTACATGACTCGCCACTCGCTCTAAATCAGAGGTAATATGCGAAGAAAAAAGCACCGCAGAACCAGACTCTAAGGCTAAATCAAATAAGTCGGTCATGAATTTACGCCGAGCAATGGGATCTAAACTGGCAACGGGCTCATCTAAAATCAATAGTGTAGGTCGATAAGCCATCGCCATAATTAACGCCAATGATTGACGCTGACCAACCGATAATTTTTGCACCGATTGAGCAACATCTAACTCAAAACGCTTCAGCCACTCTTGTTCTAAATCGTTATCCCAATCAACATAAAAACTGCGATGTAAATCTAACGCTCGTTCAACCGTAAAACCTTCATACCCAAAGGGTTGCTGCGGAACATAACCAATGCGAGACTTAGCCATATCTGACAACGCAGTAGGCGACTCATTGAGGGTATTAATGTCACCAGAGTCGATGGTTAAAATGCCTAAAGCACAACGCATTAACGTCGATTTTCCAGCACCATTTTGACCGAGTAACCCAACCACCATGCCTGGGTATAATTGCATAGACAATTGATCCAAAGCAGTGTGTGTGGTTTTACTTCCTTTCACAGGAAAGACTTTAGAGACCTGATTAAATGTCAGTATCGGTGCTTCGTTCTGTTGCATTATCGGCATTCCTTTAGCTCAATGTTCTTGTATTACTGAGTCTAGCGACTATGAGTCGTTGATTCGTTCCAAATTATTTCGCGGCCCATTTTTTGGCGATCAATGCTTGCAACTCATCCAAAGCAACACCTAACTGTTGAGCTTGAGTCACTAAATCGTCTACTTTGGGTTGCATCAAACTGCCGCCAGAAGTGTCATCAGCATGGTTGCGTGCGGCGACGATAGATGGCTGTCCCCGGCGACGTTCTATCCAACCTTGGTCCACCAATTGCTGCACAGCACGTGAAACCGTCATCGGGTTAACGGCAAGAAATTCGGCCATCTGCCTAACCGAAGGTAATACATCTTCAGCTTGTAATTGCCCACCCACAATCAATCGCACGATTTGATCATGCAATTGACGATAGATTGGTTCACCACTACTGGGGTTGACATTTAATAGTTCTAACATTAGCCTTTACAAACTGTATTAATACATTGATACACCCATACACTTAGTGTAAGTTAACACAATCATCTCAAAAAGCAAAAAGGAAACGTTCCGATGATCAACAGGAAGTTTGTCAGTAAATCGCTAGCCTCAAGGTTACGCCATTACGCATTACCCCCATCGGCAACAGGCACTAGCCGTTTAGCTGCAGTGATCATTAGCGCGCTATTCACCAGCACCAGCTATGCCAGTGACGCTGGCCAACCGCAACCACTCGACACTGCAGAGGTCAAAACCCACTCTTGCCATTTAGACGGCATGTCAGAGCAATTACAATGCGGCAAAATTAGTGTTCCTGAGAACCCACAACAACCCGATGGAAAGCACATCGACATTCATTTTGCGATATTGCCTGCGATTAAAGATACTCACCCAAGCGAAGCGCTCCTTGCTATTGCCGGTGGACCAGGACAATCCGCAATAGAGCATGCTGCAGGGTTTGACAGACTACTCAATAAAGTCCGTCAGCAACGCGATATTTTACTGATAGATCAACGCGGTACTGGCTTATCAAATATACTTAATTGCGAAGATTCTGAAGCAACATCGATGCTGTCATTTAACGATGAAGGTGTTGATATTATTGCTGAGACTGAAAAATGCTTAACCCAAACGGATGCCGACATAACTCAGTATGGTAGCCAAACCGCATTAACGGATTTTGAAGCTGTGCGCACCTATTTAGGCTACCAAAAGCTGCACTTATACGGTGTGTCTTATGGAACACGGATGGCTCAACTGTATATGCGCCATTACCCTGAAGCCTTAAGCACAGTGACTTTAGATGGTGTAGTGCCCATGCAACAAAGTGTTGTGGCAATTGGTAGTGCAATTGAGCGTGGATTTGAATTGTTAATGCGAGATTGTGCCAGCAATGCGGCTTGTCATGGCCAATACCCAGATTTACTCAACGACTTTAAAACCGTAGATGCACGCCTGACTAAACAACCGATAAAACAAAGCGTTCGAGATCCTCTTACCAATGAGCCAAGCACGTTACTCATGACTCGTGGTAAGTTCAATGGCGCCATTAGAATGGGCTTATATACCCCAGCGATCCGCGCGCTATTGCCCCATGCGATTCATCAAGCCGCCAAAGAAGATTATCAACCTATTCTTGGTATTTATGCCCTATCGGCTGATGGCATAGGTTTGGCTATGGGAATGCATGCCTCTGTTGTTTGCGGCGAGGATATTCACAGAATATCTGACCAAATGCGCAAAGATGCCAAAGAGTCTTACATTAGCTCGACCATGATGGAAGGGTTAGAGAAAACCTGTGAAATTTGGAAAGTTCCCCCGGTTGCAGATAGTTTTAGCGAACCGATTAGCAGTGATTTGCCGACATTATTGCTATCAGGCGAATTAGACCCTGCTACGCCACCTAATTGGGGGGCATTAGCGGCCAAAAACTTAACCAATGCCAAGCATTTAATTTCACCTTTTGCGACCCACGGTGTCGCCGCGCAAACCTGTGCTAACGATTTAATTGCCGATTTGGTCGATAGCGCAAGCATCAAAAAAATCGATGCGAGTTGCCTTGAAAAAGATATACGCCGTAGCTTTTATCTCAATGCTAACTCGGTAGAACCCGTTATCGCAACTGACGCTAACATTCCGGCTAGCGCCGATGAAGCAACCTCAACAGACAATGCCACTGGCACAGATAAGGAATAATCATGATTTCAGTGACGAATTTATCGAAAAAAATCGGTGATGTGCAGGCGTTAAATAAACTCAGTTTTAGCGCTCAAGATGGTCATATCACAGGCTTACTTGGCCCTAACGGCGCAGGTAAAACAACCTGTTTACGTACCCTGTTTGGCCTATTAACACCCGACGAAGGTTATGCAGAAGTAGATGGCATCAACGTGGCAGAAAAACCGATCCAGGCCAAGCAGCAGTTAGGCTTATTCCCTGATCCATTTGGCTTGTATGAACGACTCACGCCACGTGAATACATTACCTACTTTGCCGAGCTTAGCGGAATGTCGCGTAAAGAAGCAAAAGCTGCCACTGAGAACGTGATTGAACAGCTAAATTTAGGCGATATCAGCAATCGTCGTTGCAAAGGGTTTTCGCAGGGACAACGAATGAAAACCGCACTGGCACAAGCGATTGTCCACCAGCCGACCAATATCATTTTAGATGAGCCTACTCGTGGTTTAGATGTCATGAGTACACGTTTATTACGCGATATCTTAATTGATCTTAAATCGCGTGGTCATTGCGTATTGTTTTCTAGCCATGTAATGCAAGAAGTCGCTGCATTATGTGACCATGTGATTGTGATGGCAAATGGCTCGGTTGTCGCCACAGGCAGCCCAGATGAACTTTGCCAACAAACAGGGGAGTCTTCACTGGAAGAGGCTTTCATTAAACTTATCGGAACTGACGAAGGGATTGCAGCATAATGAATAAACTCATCGCAATGGTGCGCAAAGAACTCATTGATGCCGCACGCGACAAACGCTCGGTAATGGCCGGTTTATATTACGCCATCGGCACACCTTTAATTATGTGTGGCATGTTTATGGTGCTCATTAATCAATTAACCAGCCCTGAAGACTTAAACATCACCATTAACAAAGCGGAAAATGCCCCTGATTTAGTCCGTTATTTAAGTCGAAAAGGGATTAATCAGGCTGATTTAACAGCAACACCGGATGCCGATGTAAAAGCCATCACCCTGACAATTACTGAAGACTATGCCGCCAATATGGCTAAGGCCAAACCTGCTGAAGTGATTATTCTGGCGGATAACTCTGATGAGAAACTGCAAAAATCCATTCGACGTCTTCAGCAAGAGTTGCAAACTTATAGCTCAGAAATGGGCAGTTTACGCTTAATTGCCAGAGGCATTAACCCACAGGTGATGCAATCATTAAAAGTAGACATGCAAGACCAATCAACCCCTGATTCAAAAGGCGGCATGATCTTAGGTATTGCTATTTTCACCATGATTTACTCAGTATTTATTTCAGCGATGAACCTCGCCATTGATACCAGTGCCGGTGAGCGCGAACGTAATTCGCTTGCATTAATGCTAAGCCATCCGATTAGCACCCGCCAACTAGTGCTGGGCAAAGTGATTGCTGTCACCCTGTTTGCATTACTGGGATTAGTACTGATTTTGTTAATATCTAAAATTGCCTACACCTTTGTTCCTTGGCAAGAACTGGGCTTTAGCATCAATATTTCAACCGACTTTATGCAGCTAATGTTTGTGATTGGCATTCCTGTAGCTTTGCTTGCATCGACCTTGCAGCTATTTGTTTCCTTTATGGCTAAATCATTTAAAGAAGCGCAATCCTATCTGACCATGGTGCTATTTGTGCCCATCGCCTTATCTATGGCCGCAAGTTACAACATTGCCCCTGATGTGTTGCAATGGATCCCGGTATCGGGTCAACAGCAAGCGTTAATGGACTTTATTAAAGGCAAAGACATCCCGATGTTGCAGTTAGCTGTGTCATCAAGCATGACCGTAGTGATCTCAATTGGCTTAATGCTAGGCATGGAAAAAATGCTTAAAAGTGAAAAAGTGGTATTTGGACTATAGAGAACCTTAATAAGGGATAAAAAATAGCTGCGGTGTGAGTCTATATAATCACTGACTCTCATACCGCAGTTTATCTACTTAGGGGTGAATGATTTAAGGAGTGACATGATGGAAAGCGATTTAGCAATAATCACCTTGGTAGCCATTATCGTTATTGGCACCAGCGCCGTTGAAATGTTTAAGTATTACACTAAAGCAAAGCAGCGCAATAATAGTCATTCAGTTGATGATTTACTGGCACAAAATAAGGCGTTAGTAGAAAGAATACAGGTACTAGAGCAACTGGTAACAGATGACAATTTTGAACTAAAACGTAAATTAAATCAGCTATAATTTAGTCTTGAACAATCGCATATATAATATAGCAACCCCACCAAAGTGGGGTTGCTATGCAATTATTAAGTAACCTGCATGACTACTGAGTTACAACAATAAACCTACTGAAACACACTCAACACCACTTTATTCCGTCCGGTTTTTTTCGCTATATAGAGCTGCTTATCCGCTTGTTTTAATACATCATGAAAAAGGTACTGCTCAGCATGTTCAAATAGCTTGGGCACCACTACACCGCCAATACTAACTGTTAGCCACAAAGTGCCATCAACATCGTGCTTAATGTGCAAACTTTCCACAGCACTTCTTAATTGCTCTGCTACATTACTGATTGATTCCACTTTATCATCTTGCACAATGACACAAAATTCCTCGCCGCCATATCGGGCAACAAGCGCATTGTAAGGCACCATGGTCTCCATTAAACAACAAGCAACATCCACTAATGCTTTGTCACCTGCTAGATGATCATGCCGGTCGTTATAAAGCTTAAAGTGATCAATATCTATCATCATCACGCTAAACCCTGTCGCTTGTTGATGCCAATTTGCCATCACATTGTCCGCAAAAGCCTCCAGTCCACGGCGGTTAGTGATTTCGGTTAACGCGTCTTGTACTGTTAAGGTTTCTAAATAGTTTTGTTGTTCCGCAAAACGCATTAACAGCTGATTAAAGGAATTAGAGACATTATCGATTTCATCAATAAAGTGCTGGCTAGGCACCTTAGCCATTAGATTCTCATTTGAAGAGTCATTAATACTGTTGTTGAAATGGATCAGAGGTAAAATTAATAGTCGCGATAACATCATCATCGACAATGACACTATCAGGGAGGCAATTAACAATAACAATATAATAGAAACAGCATCTAACTTAGGGCTTGATGCTTTGCGGTGAAGCACTGTGATGACCATCGTCTGATCATCAAAGTCATTACGGAGCACCCAGCTGTGCGACGAATTAACCACTTTTAATTGATCTGGGCTAAAAAAGTCATTCATAGGCTGTGCATCTGCAGGGGTATTAATCATTTTATCAATAGAAAAATGCACCATAGAATAGCCGGTAATTTCGTCTATCATCTCCTTATCCACTAATTTGGCCATCGTAATACTGCCCGCGATAACACCATGGCCTTTTGAAGGCAAAATTGTTGTGTTAGTGATATAAAATAATTGTTCAGCTATCACGTAATATCCATGACGAGTTGAAGCTTTTTGCGCTGATATATCGGCTGCTGCAGGCAATAATGATGTGGCTTTAGTTGCTGTTTTTCCCTCAATAAATTCTGTTAACGCTGAGGACCTATCATGGATGGATTCATCTAAGTATTGCCAAACAAGCTGCTTATCTACGTTATGAATAAATACCGCGTCGACATTGGCAACTTCGAAAGCATTAGCGAATAAATTATTTTCAATAAACTCATCTGAAGGCTGAACAACAAACTCGACCAAACTATCCCAAACTGCGTAGTCATAGCTTAGGGTGGTTAAACTTTTAGCTGATGCTGAAAAGGCAGCTTTGAGCAAAACATATTCTTGTTGCTGTTGGTCGACAACTTCAGCATTAATACCAGGAAGGTAAAAAAAGTAATAAATTGCCATAACTAAACAGGCAATGCTCATCAAAAGTGATGATAACAGCAGCAATGAAAAGCGTTTTAACGTCATCCACATCAGCTCAAATTCAAATAATACTACTGAGTGTAGTCGTGATTATTCATAACGATAAGGTATCTATTTAATCTGAACTGTCATTATTAAGAAAATAACCAATATATTTCATGTTTTTAAAGCATAAAAAAGCCCAAACAATGTTGGGCTTATGCAGGGTAACCATTAAAACCTATTTGGCTTTCGGTCTAAAAGGCTTTATCACCTCTTCATTACATTCTAAAAATGGCCCATCCATTAAATCGATACAATATGGAATAGCGGGAAATACTGCATCTAAGCATTCACGAATCGATTTCGGCTTACCTGGTAGATTTACAATCAATGAATCAGCACGAAGCCCCGCTGTTTGACGTGATAAAATTGCCGTTGGTACAAATTTTAACGATTCAGCGCGCATAAGCTCACCAAAACCAGGCATCATACGATCACAAACGGCTTCTGTCGCTTCAGGAGTCACATCTCGCTTTGCTGGCCCTGTTCCGCCCGTTGTGACAATCAGGCTACAGCCTTGGTTGTCAGCCATATCAATAAGCGTTGCTTCAATCACATCCTGCTCATCGGGAATAACTTGATACACAGCTTCCCATTCCGAGGTGAGGTACTCGTTAAGTACATCAATAATGGCTTTGCCAGACAAATCTTCATAAATGCCTGCACTGGCGCGATCACTTACTGTCACGATACCAATTTTTGCTTTAGTCATATTTTTTCTATTCCATTTCCCTACATTCAATATCGATAAAGTAGCATAAACCGAAACACGATGAATTGATTAATCTCTCGTTAATCTCAATCAATATTGAAAATAACTCGATTCAATCTGGTTTTTTGTGCACAAATTTAAGGTCAAAACATGGATAAACCATTACACGCAAACCATGACTTAACATCACAAAGGTAAACGATAAGTTGCGACGAGTGACGTGGCAGAAAACCAAAAACGATAAAAAAGGCTTAAGTGATTAACTTAAGCCTTAGGGCCTGTATATGAATACATTGAACTAGTTTAAAGCAAGCATTCCTTGCTGTTCAAATTCAGCATACTCAATCAACGCCGTAATAGACGACTCTATCGATTGCTGTGGCGATTCAAGTCGTTTCGCAAACCAATAGCGTGGTTTCCAATAGACATTATTCAGACTTGAAATTTTGACACCCTTTTTAGTTGATGCATGTAAAAACTTCGAATCGCCCATATAAATGCCGACATGACGAGCGGTTTTCGTGGTTTTGAAAAACACTAAATCACCGATTTCTAACTCATTTCGCGGCACTTCTTTGCCTAAAATACGCTGTGCATTTACAGTACGAGGCAACTTTTGACCAACAATATCTAAATAAGCCAAATACACGAATCCAGAACAATCTACGCCATTTTTACTCATGCCCCCCAAACGATAGGGCGTACCAGACCAATCATCGTGGTATGCCAATAAGTTAGGCTCGCTCCACTTAGGTAATTTGGGTTCTTCTTTAACCACAACAATGGTTTTTGCGGGCTGAACCACAACTTTAGGTGCTTGCGATGCACAGGCGCTTAATAAAATGGCTAAGCTAATAACAGACAACTTTTTTATCAATTTGACTTACCTTTAAGCCGAAATACTTCAAGTTAGTATGAGAAACATTGTTTAAAAAGACTAACTTACAATAATATTGTTCAAGTAATAAACAAGATAATTTACACCAGTTAAAAAAAATCTCAAAAGAAAACTTTATCTGTAAAAGAAAATGGCAGCCTAGTGGCTGCCATATATTCAAATAACTTGTACTTACGCCTAATTTATCGCCATTGAGATAAAATATCCCAAAATAGTGGCTGTCACGACACCGATAAATCCTGGCACAATGAAACTATGATTGAGAACATACTTACCAATATGCGTTGTACCGGTTCTATCAAAACTAATCGCAGCTAAATCACTGGGATAAAATGGAAAGAAGAAATACGCATAACAGGCTGGTAATACCCCAATCAGTACCGGTGCAGGGATCCCCAATGAAAACCCTAACGGCAACATAATCGTTAATACTGCAGCCTGACTTTTCAAGAAAACCGATACCACAAACATCGCGATGGCAAACGTCCAAGGATACACACTGACAATATCGCTTACGGCACTGACTAAATAGGTTTTGTGGTGGCCAATAATCGTATCACTCATCCAAGCGATACCGAAAATAATGATCACCGCCGTCATCCCAGCGGTAAACACATTACTGGTGACAATTTTGGTAGGTGAGACATTGGTTGCCAGTAAGATCACCCCGCCAACTGACAACATCATAAACTGAATCGCCACCGACATATTGACCCCTGCGGGTAATAGTTGCTTGCTAAACATCGCAATCATGATCACCGCAAAAATACCCAGTAAGAACACAGTTAAGCCTTTCTTAGCCGTTGATTCAGAAGCTAAGGTTTGTGCATCTTCAGCTTGGGGGTCTACTAAGCTTTCACGAAACTCTGGATCCTTTAACCGCGCTTGAAACGCCTCATCTTTATCTAAATCTTTGCCTCGAGTTAAGCTCCAGGTGCATGCCACCAGCAAGCCCATCAATGTCGAAGGAATAGTCACCATCAACACATCAACTAAACTAATATCAAGGTTATTATCAACCGCGGTTGCCAGTACAACAGCTGCAGCCGCTGCTATTGGACTTGCGGTAATCCCCATTTGTGATGCAACTGTGGCAATTGCCAGTGGACGCTCTGGTCGAATACCTTTCTTGTAAGACACATCGTAGATAACAGGCAATAAGGGATAAACCGAGTGACCAGTACCCACCAACACAGTCAGTGAGTAAGTACAAAGAGGACCAAGAAAGACAATATGTTCAGGATGCTTACGTAATAGTTTTTCCGCAAATTTAACCAGTAGTTTTAAACCACCGGTGGCCTCTAGTGTTGCCGATGCAGCAACAACCGCCAAAATAATTAACATAACGCTAACTGGCGGCGTACCCGGTGCAATACCGAAAACAAACGCCAATACCGAAACACCTAAACCACCCAGTAAGCCAAAGGCTATGCCGCCGTGGCGAATTCCAACAAAAATCACCGCCAATAACAGCAGCATATGTATATAAAACATCGCTTTCTCCCCCCTGTTTATAATGCTAAGGGAAGATATATCACAATGCACTTTGCCGTTAGTGACGCAACTCAAGCAATCAAGCGATAGTAGAACCAATTGTTAAAACTGTGAAGCAGATGACGAGACTCTTATTGAACTTTTGGAGATAAAGCCTTATTAAGTGAGTCACGTAATAATTTATCTGAAGCTTCCCGCTCAGCTTTTTCCTGCTCATCAAAGTGCGTGTTAATACTGTCATCTACTTGTTTGACGCACTCTCGTTGACTCATATTTTTATCAAGTTCATTGGTATGAGTATCAGTTCTGGCATCACAAATAACACTAGAACAACCACTTACCATGGCCAAGATAGCCACAAACATTAACGACTTTTTCATATTCCCTACGCGCCACCCTTTTACTTGTTAATTGACACTGTCACGGATAAGACTCATCTCTTTAGTACAGAATATTGATGATTTTATCCCATGAAAGTGATGCATCAGCAAGGATATCACAAAAACTGTGCAGCGATAATAGAGTTTGCCCGTAAGGAGAAAATGGGACAATAAAGTTTGCCCGTAACGATTTGGCGTTAACCCTTATAGTGGCTCTTGTTGTTTGTAAGCGTCTAGGCATTAACACCTAGTCATTTTACTGTTCTGGTCACCGAGAACAATTTTACTTGAACACAGGCTTTAGTTTAGTTGCTCGTATTTATAGTCTGCAACAATGCAACAAAAAGAGGAAGCTTACTCATTGTTTATATCATCAAAAAATCTCTTAAGGCTTTCCAGTCTGGGAATTTACTTGTTCCGAAGTGGATAACCTCACCACAAAACAACTCCTGACCTTTACCACAATTGTAATCATCAATGAGGTAAGACCCTTTCAATAAATCTTTACGAGGGGATATGATTAATCTGTCTACATACTCCATACCGAGATAATCTTCGACCCAAAGCCTTTTTTCTGTATAGCAAAGCGGGTTCAAAGTCGATGGTGCGGTAAGAATAAATGGGTCATATACCTCTGATTTTAATAGTTCTTTCATAAGCTCTATACTACCTTCTAAGGGCTGTAGACCACGAAAGAACCCACTTTGACCTTGAGGGAACAGAACATCAGGATTCTGCTTGAGCGCTAACTTATGCGCATTGGAATAATCACAAATAGTATCGTCTAAATCGATGTAGATTATTTTTTTGACCATGTATTTAATTTCCCCTCAAAATTGTTAAACCTATTATGGTTTCTAGTTTCAGGATTTAGCTGGTCTTCGTCAACGCTTATAAAAACAACCAAGGCAAAAACGAAAAATATTCGAGCAGTACAACTTTTGATCGGAGTTACACAAAGTTAGATAACACGATTAGCTACCTTGGTGTTGAAATGTAAGCGGTAAATGCAACTTGGCATTAGCAAACTATAACGCGCGATAGTTGTTTGTGGTTACATGAGTTCGAGTTGGGTAACTTTATGGTCGGTGACTTTGCATTGTGAAGTGTTGGCACACAAGAAAGCGCTCTCAGTCGATGCAAAGCGCTTTTTGTAAGCATAAAAGCTAGATGTCGATAATTTGTGTTTACGGCAATAAGTGCAGATGTTTAAGCCGCTTTGTTGCAGCTGCGCAAGAATGAGTTCTTGCCACTGCAGCGGATCACGAAAGGTTTTCATTATGTGTCTCCAAATAAAACTTGGGGACAACATAAATCAGTCGCTGAGTGAAAGGTATGTGCCTTTGCCTAGATGCTTACTGTAGTTTCTGGTGTTCGAAAAACAAAAGCTCCGCAAACGCAGAGCTTTATTATCGTGAGATTTACTTGTAGTACTGATAAAGTCGTTTGGAATTATGCTTCCAACTTTTTGCTAGGTCATGCACATATGCTGGATAGTCATCCCAAGGGTTAGCCAACGATCTTCCTCGTGCAGCTCGTAGCTTGATCGGGTAACCTCGGCACTCAATCATATGAAGGAAGTAATAGCCCTTTTCCTGTTTTGTTGAAAAATGCTTGTGGGTTCCACTCCGAACGCTGGGATATAAATCCCAAAGATATTGACGCTGGCATTTAATACGTTTTCGGTACTGCGGTTTTAGTTTTTTCATTTACCCTCCAGGTTTACATTACCTAGAAGGGGTCCTCTGCAAAGTAGTTCATTCGTCCACCTTAATTTACGGTCTAACTTAGTCTAGCAAATGAGCAGCAGTATGCTCATGTTAGTGATAGAGCCCGAAGTCACTAGCAAAGCTTATAATAAAAACATGGTTTTGAGCAAATATTTGCCAGTAATCTACCCATTGCCTTTAGCTGATAAACTAGCCCTAAGCATCAGGACAATTTAATAATAGCAATCTCACCTTAATTCAACCAATCTTGGTCAGTCCGCAATTAAAAGAAAATTAGGTTTCTAAAAAGTTTCCATTGTCAGCAGCTAATATAGATATAGATGCCTAAAGCCTGTGCAGATCATAATTATATGAACTCTCTTTTAAAATCCAAAAATCATCAACAACGCTGTACTCACCTGAAGATATCAAGCTCGGTGGCTCAAAGCTCCATGCTGTTGAGTTTTGCAGTGCTGTATCACAATAGTTTTTTTTATTGCCAATATGTTTAGAAATAGAAGAAAAAATCGCAATTTTATCAGATAAGCCACATACCTTATTCGAATGAGTACATGTTCGACAGTTTCTTATTTTAGGGACGAGCATCCACTCAGAGCATGAAGCACTTTGCTCAACACCATTAAATACCTCCAACTCCTCATATAAGTCATCAAAAGCCTCAATAACCGGAAAGTACTTTAACTTATACAGCTTATTGATAATGTCATTAATTACATAAGCATCAGCTTCTTTATAGACTCTTGATGCATAAAATAACTCTTTGTATGATGAATACATATATCTGTCGAGTTTTTCATCATAGAAGGGGCTTTTCGAATTGTAACTCTTAATAATATGGCATAGTTTTCGATGAATAAGCCGGAACAAACAAGGTGAAATAGGCCTATGAAATACCCCCGCCAGAAGACTATTACCTCTTCGAGTATCCTTAGCAGGATATTGAAGTGCAGTATTAGGAATTCTCCCTAGCAATATTTCACTTATCGAAACAATGGTTTTCCGAGCCGATGCCATAGATAGGTAATAGATAGGCACATTGTGAATAGTGCACATCTCTCCATTACTCCATTCCTCTTTAAAGTACCCAAAGCCATATGAAAAAATACTCTCAGCCATGCAGAGGTTACAAAAAGAGACTTTTTTATAACTACGCTTAAAGTTTGAAAACTGCTGCATACCGCTAACATTATTATGATTTTTAAAAACATACTTAAACAGCTCAAGGTAATAAAATGGGTTATGAAAAAAATCTACTTCCACAACCGCTGCATAATTACTCTTGATCATTGAAAGCAGTAGCTTTTCCTCATCATGAATAAAGTAATTTTTTTGAGAGGCGTTTAACTCTACATGAGTCAACCACATTCCATCCCTGGAAATAAGTGAAAAAAAATCAGTACTACCACTCAGCAGTACACGCCTAAAAATATAGCTTTGTAACGATTCATCAATTGGACGCAAATTACTATCCAACTTTTATAAATGTAACTTCAAACGCCTTACAAGGTCGGTGCTTTTGTAATCTCGTAGATAAACTAAATGCATCGTTTACATCATATTGCTGGAATATATCTAATCCACGGTCTAAAGAAACCTTCCACCCTGTATCGGTGACAATATGGCGAGCATGTTGGCTACCTGTTGTATCAAACGAATAGGCAAACTTAATACCTACCGCAAACATCGAGCTTTGAATTTTTTCAAAGTAATCACGCTGGTGCTCACCTTTAAACTCATCTTCAACCGTTACCAGGCTAACCACAATTTCGTCTTCTTCAGCCTTTTGCTTAATAATAGTTTCTAACAGTTCCATTAAGTTCTTTGCTTGATAAAACAATCGTATATATGGGTCTGTTATCGTGATGTGTTTTGCACCTTTTAAATACGGTCCAAGTAAAGTGTCATAACTAACACCACGCTGGTTTTCTGCAAAGGTTAAATGACCTTCTTTTAACTCTTCTTCAATAGGCTCAGCTTTAGGTGTTGATGAAGCTAAAGGCTCTTGTGGAACAACCTCAGCAGGCTCAATCTGTGGTTCAGGCATACCAATATCGGTAACTTCACCCACCGTTTTACTAAAGTAATTTGGATATTGTAGTTCTTCTAAAGTTTGTACCGGAGCGTCTTTCCCTGCATTGTTGCTATAAGAAAAATCAACATCAGCATAAGTGTTATCAATCCTAAAGAGCTGGTCTTTAACCCGCTTACGCCCTTCCATCGAAAACTTCAGTACTTCTTCAATTTCAGCTTCGGTTGCGCCACCTTGCGGGAATAGTATTTTCATTAATCCACTAAAAGTCTTATGGATAGCGTCACGGTCACGAGTTGAAATCTGTGAAGATATTTTAAAGTATTCACTGTAGCGATCAGAATAATCTTGGTTTCTTAAATGGCGTAATACTTCGGCCAAGTAATCCACTACAAAACCATAACCATTTGAGAACATCTCACCACGGATAATGTCTACTTCCCAACCTGGAATATAAAAATGTAAACGATCTAAGAATGCAGAGTCATAAAACTTCTCAGGTAAAGCATCAAACAAATCAGAATGCTTTAACATGTATGGCAAGCTGTGCTCGGTGTTACCAACAAACGCCATTGAAGCATCAGCGCCCAAGGTTTCAACACCACGAGAAAACGATTTATTCGCCATGTAGTTTTTCATGATATCAACAAGCGCTTTATCTACACGCTTTTGCTTACCTGCAAACTCATCGAATGCTACCGTATCCCAATAGCCTACTAGTCCAAGTTTACCGCTTGAGTTATTTACAAATAGTTTAGGAACCGTAACCTCACCACCAGAAATCAAAATTCCGTGCGGTGAAAACTCTGAATATATATGAGATTTACCCGTACCTTTAGGGCCAAGCTCAATTAAGTTGTAGTTACGTTCACAAAATGGAATTAAACGAACCAGTTGCATCAACTTACTTCTACGACCAAAAAATTCAGGATTAAAACCAATACTTTGAACTAATACATCAATCCACTCATCAAGGCTAAATTTTTGACGAGCACTAACAAAACCATCATAGTCAAAGTGAGACATCTGAATGGGCTTTATCGTACTAAGTATCCAAGGGCTAGCGTCTTTATCTTCAGTGTGGTCATACTCAATATCAGCAATCACCCACACGCCACCAACAAGTAGTTTTGGATGTTTTTTTACCGTACCGGAATCAATAAGAACCTTTTTAATACCTAAGTTTGAAAACTCAGTTTCATAAACATCTTTTTTGTCATTAAGTGAAACACTCACTTTATCAATAACTTTATGACGGCCTTTTTCACGAATAGTTGAGCGAATTAAACCCGCTTCATTACGATGGACGTAATGCTTTGCAAGAATCTCTTTTACTGTTTGAATGCCTGATTCTATGCTCGCTTCGTCATTGGTAGCGCAATACTGACCAAGCAAATACTCCAATACATAAGAAGGTACTATCGCATTACCTTTTACGGTTTTTACCAAGTCTTTTCTAACAACAAGGCCTGCAAATTCATCACAAATTTTCTGGTTAAGTTCGCTCATCTATTTGCCCTAATATTCTCTTAGTTAAATCCATTTAACCGTTATTATTCAGTATTATTAAAAATCAAAATCAGACGTGAAAGATCGCTTAATGGTGTATCGTAACTGCTTATATTCTTGGAACTGGTTAGTACCTGTAACCGGCTCTTCTAGCTTTAATATGACGTCTTGATTATTAGCCGAGTCAGCTTCTTGATTTAATAAAAAGCGTAATTTCATTTCTCGCTCGCGTGGGTTTTCAGACGAGAGATCCAAAACAATTGTATGGCTATCCGAAATTAGCTTGCCTGATTCAGTAAATATACCTAATCGTAATATTCTAGGTTGTGTTTTATCAGTGGCAGCTTCGGCCTGATATAAAGTAACTGATATCTGCCCACTGGTAATAACGCTAGATCCACTTCTAAGCACCTCAACATCGACCATACGAATGTCACTGGTGCGTTTTTTGTTAATACTAATAATAGGAATAATCACTTCTTGAAGTGATGCGCCACCATGGACAAAACGACTGCCCGAGCCACTTAACCTTAACCGTTGAATACCCTTAGGAATGACAGCATGAACATCACCCACTAATCCAAGCTCTTCACTACTGAATAATTTAAGAGATCTCCCACAGCTTAAACCTTTACCAAGTACAAAACGTCTATCGTTGTATAGAATGTCGCCATCAACATCCTTAGCTAAATAATCGCTATCGTCTAGTGCACTATTTTGATAAATAAATCCATGATCTGCGGTTATCAAAAGATTGCTCGCATTGGCGTTTGTGAGTTTTTTAATAAGCTTAATTAAGTCATCAAAGGTTTTTTCAGTGGCTTCAAAAGCCTCACCTTCAGACTGCATTTTATCACCAGTATGGTCTATGCGATTGTGATAAATATAAAGGACATCATTATCTTTAAGTAACTCTCGGCTATTAACCTGAGTCATTTCTAATAAGTCTTTAGCTTGTACTGCACTCGCTCGCTCGCCATGAATAGTTTTTAAAATTTTATCTCTGTTCTCAGTCCCTTGGGTTGATAAACTTCCCATCAATACCGTACCGGTCTTAGTATCAGATAATTGTAGAGGGTACTCTTTAGATTGCGGCAACAAAGAAGCCATGCCTAACTGGGTATAACTAGGCATTGAAGATAACGCATGATTTAAGCTCGCTTCATAACGATCTTCTTGCCTGATACGGCTTACCATTTCTTCACCCGCCTCATAGCGGAAAGCATCAGAAATGATCACACAGACTCTTTTATTTTTGGCTAGATACTTATCTTCTACATATTGACTAAAAAATCTGTTCTGAGGATCAACATCCGGTACTTGCCAGTGACCTAAAGCATCTACATGCTGTTGCCAAGCATTGGTTAGCGGTTGCACATAGCTATTAATATATAAGTTTTCAATTTGTGCAGTTAATGAACTAAGTAGAGAGTGTTGTGATGACACTTTAAGCGCATACACATATTTACGATAAAGTTGATCAAGTTTAAACCACTGGCTGGTATAAAGCTGAACGGCTTGAGTTGCATTAGACATATCAAATTTAGCTGTATCTAAAAGTGCAAAAAATTGACTTGCAACATCTACTGCGTCATAAAGCAATTCAAATTCGTTATACCAATGGCCTTGTCGTCTCTGACGACACCAAAGCGCTACTTCTCCTTGTGATAAGGTTCTGTTGGCAACACCATTAACGAGATCATGAATAACTTTAAGGTCTATCACCCTAAAATAATCTAAGCCCAACACTTCCTTAAGTGACCTATGCTGTAGGTCACTCTCAATATTCAAGATGGATGCACATTGAGCAGACAGCTTCTCAAATATTGTTTGGTGTTTTCTACTGTCTTTCCAACGTTTAAAAAATACTAAAGCATTATTAGTCATGCTTTGTTTTTTAGAAGCTTCAGAAGCTTGACTGGCCCCTTGCATTCCAAATGGTAACTCAGCTAAATAACTAAACTTAAATAACTCGTACACAAAATCCATTACTGACGGATTGTCGCATTCATAACCATAATGGTTCGCTACCTGTAGCCACAAAAATTGTTTGAGGTTACTTCGCTCAATCAACTTATAGGCTTTACCCTCAGCATTTTCTGCCATCAATAATTCTAAAACAACATCTAAACGAGCATCACCTTTTTGTTTTGCTCCAGCCGCAATCGCCAACATTTTTAAACGTATGAGGCTTTGGGTATCATTTGCCTCTAGTAAACTTTTTAATGTTATTTTTCTGTTGTCGCTATCAGAAGACACTTGAGATTTTGAACCGTCATTGGTGCTGTCCGCTTCAAAAAAGGCCGTATGATGCTCAACTATTTCTTTAAATTCACTGGTTAATTCAAGCTCACTTAACCAAATAGCAGCCTGGTCAGTTTTAAATATGGCGTTAGCAAGTTCAACATCGTACAACCAATTTTTTACTGGTTCTGGTTGTTTACCTTGCTTGTAAACAAGAAAATTAGTTTTTGGATCTTCACGCAACAATCTGTGCTTCAAAGAGAACTCGTTGTTATTAAGCTCAACTTTGGTAACATTATCAAGCTCTAAGTCATCAAAATCTTCACGAAGCTCTTGTTTGTCGTCGTACCAAAAAACCACTCGATGTTTTGCAAACAATCGCTCTAAGGCTGTTGAAATTCTTGACATCATATTAGCCCTAAGATAATCCTGTGATTTTTTTAAGTGCATTACCAAATAACAGGTAGTTGTGTTTTACACCATCGTCTAAGTCGATTTCGATTTTTTCACTAGCTAATGGATACAGCACGTCATGTTCATAATCGTTAATTTCTTCAAGCACTTTATTGATTTTTCCAATGGCTTTAATCGCTTGGGTCTTATCTTTCTGACTGGCAGAAGCGCTTATTTCAACTTGCTCAAAACTTTGCTTGCGTGCTTCTAACTTAGTTCTAAACTCTCGTAAGTAATCATTAAGCACAATACTCGCAGTATCGGGCTGATAACGATGCATATAAACTAAGGCATTAAATGAACCTTTAGGGCTAGAAAACATCCAATAAATAGGTCGTTTTTTATAGCGCTTAACATGATCCTCATAAAAATCTTTAACAAAATATTTTTTGATATCTTTGCCAATAGCTTCTTCAATAAAAGCTAAGTTTTCAGTAAAGTTATCTTCACCAAAAGTAACTTTGAGGAAAGTTTTAAAACGTTCGGTTATATCATCTTCAAACCAATCACCATCAAAATCTATGATTGGGATTACATTATCTTCATCTGGCAAAATTGAAAATTCATTGGTTATTGATAAGTACCCCTCCAAAGAATCAGATTGGTTGGATATTATGAGTCCATCTTTATCAATAGAGAACCGAGCAAAAATACAACCTACGAAATAAGAAATATATTCAAGTACAGTTGATTTTAACAGAGCTTGATCTCTAACTTCTTCAGATATAGAACTAAAAAGATAATCCTTATTACATGAGAGTGTTATTTCTTCAACATCAACGCTCGGTAGTAATTGCTTATTTAAATCGTAAAGTTTTATCAAAAAGCTGTTTATTTCATATTCTGAAGATTTAAAAAACTCTATTCTTTCTTCCCATACCTTTGTTAATCTAATGTATGTGTCTTCGAATGATTCTTCACCATTAAAGTTCTTTATTAATATATTTCCCTTAAAGTCCCAAGATTCTTCATGTTCATCCCAGTCTTCTTTTGATACTCGAACCAAATTATCAATATCAAGAGGAAGCTTGTAGCCTGATAACATAGGTAACTTACCCATTGGCCCTGAGTTAAAATGAATTGTTGGACACAAAAAGTCGCTGAAAACTTTTAGCACCTTTGAGTTCAAGAAGCTCAATACAAATTTTTGTTCTTCGGCTGACTCAAAATTGTAAGCAGCTATTCCGACAGAATCGGAAATACTACCTTGTGGTAATGCTCTAGCGGATAAAATAGTCGTATTTATATCACCCCAAGTAACCCCTTCACAGAAAAAATATTCAGTATTAAAGATACGTCTAGACCAATGAGTTGTATTAGGATCTGATGGATTATTAACAACAGCATGTTTAATTTCAGCACCATCATTTTTCCAATTAACGACATAATCAAAGTTACCATACCACTTACGGAAATCCCCTCCTTTATTATAAGGGAACCACTTGACGGAACTAGCCGCTGCTTCTTCAGAGGACAGACCTATTCCTACATTTTTAAAGTCAACTTCGTGCCAATATCTTAAAAATCTGACATTATTTGAAGTAGACATTCCCCCTTTAACATCGGAAATATCTTTTAGAGTCTTATTTGTAAATGCTTTTATAGCACTGGGGCTAACCCAGTATGCTATTGGAATACCGGGTATTTCATTAAAGCTACTTGTACGGCGAATGAAAGTTAAACCATTACCTTGTTCGTTCAGCTCATTGTGAAGTAGAGTTCTCTTTTCAGATTCAGACTTTCCGTCCAATAGTCTGACGAAAGTTGCCTTGTTATCCTCTACAACTCTATTCAATAAAGTAAATGCAGTGGTTGATACAACTTCTCCACCAATACTATCAAATGCTCTAGTACCAAGATGAAGCATTGATGTGATGCTACTTGTAGTTAAAATGATATCTCGTAACTTTTCGTAAGATGATAAAAACATCCAACTCTGCATATTAATCATGCTTGAAATGCCTGAACGCTTTAGAAGTTTTAAATTCCGCTCCATAAACATCGCAAATAGGTCAGATTTGCTGCTAGGGTAATGTTTTTTCGACCACTTACTCAAGCTTGCATTCATACCTTTAGAGCCTAAGTATGGTGGATTTGCAACAACAGCATGATAATTAGGACTCAAAAACTTTGCTTGCCTTAAAATCTTCAATATAGATTCATGGGTATCTTTTAAGAAAAGATCCACCTGAACATCTTTAGCCTCTAGCGTTGCTAGTATTTCTTCTGGATTTTTAAGTGTAGGTTGGATTAATGAACCAAAGTTATCTGCTTCTTCAAATTCCGATAGTGTCTTTATTACATCCTGCGTGAACAAGTCTCGCCCAGCAAATTCTATGTAATCTTCTAGTGCTGTTTTGTCAATTTCTACGTTTTCTAAACGGCAGATATTGGGCTTAATTGGATTACGGAAAAAACGTCTTCTGTTATTGCTGTCATCTGCCGGATTACCCTTGATGGCTTTCATGCTCAGCGCAAATGCAGCAAGCTCTGCGGCTCGCTCATCAATCTCAATACCATATAAGTTTTTAGTTAGAATTAACTCAGGGATATCAGCAGCATCGTAGTTAGCTTCTAGATAAATAGCATAAAGTAAATCATAGGCATAAGTGAGCATATGACCCGAGCCGACAGCAGGATCACATAATTTTATCTCTTCTGGAGTACTGATATAAAGGAAGTCAGCTTCATCTTCAACAGGCTTTATGTAGTATTCCATTTGCTCAATAACTTTTGAATTAGGGTTATTGAGCATCCATAAGCGACCTAAAGAATTTTCAACCAGATACTTCACTATCCAGTGTGGGGTAAAAAGCTGAGTCGCAGCTGGAATATTCTCTGGTGTTATCTTATTGTTTTTCTTTAACCCTTCAAATACCTGATCTTTCTTTTCTGAAATATAAAACTGATAAAGCCAACCGATAGATTCAACAGACTCACAATTCTCAGGTGTCATCGCCTCACGAGTATAAGCAAGTATTGAATTACCAGATAACAAGTCATCCGGCATGAGCAACTCAGTATAATCTTCAATACGCTGGAACAAGTAAGGCATTAAACGATGATAATCATTACACACAGCAACAATCATCATTCGATAGGCTTCAGCTTGCCCATCGCGGCTAGGTAATGAACCACTTAGTAGCCCCTGTATTTTTTCACGCGCTTTACCATTAAAAACAACCTCATCTAAATGGCCAGCTTTAGCTTCTGCTAATAATTCTGGCTGAAATTGGCCTGATATTGGTGAGAGCACCATGATGCGGTTGTATTGATTTACATCCATAAATCTAAGCGCACAAAAACGGTTAAACCATGTATAGGCCACTTGCTCAATGAGTTGCTTTTCGCCCTCTTTTTTATCTTTATGCTGACTTAGCTTTTGTTCTAACTCTTTGATTGCTTTTGGGTGCTCACGCCTAGCCGTACTATCTACGGCTAGCACAAGTTTTAATTTGCTTTGAACCTGATCAATTAAGCTTCTACGAGCAAATTGAGCAAATTTTTTTAGTCTTGATCTATCCATTTATTTTATCTCTTTTATACCACGACTCGTCTAACAGGCCATCTGGGGAAGTTTTCATTCCATGACTCTATATTAAACACCTGTACATTATTCACCACTTGCCTTTGCCATCTAGATATCTCGTGATTCATTGGTGGTAATTTCGCGGAAATCTCATCAGATAAATGGCCTAATAATTCTTCTTCTAAAGTTACTAGATTTATATAATGAATAGGCTTACTCGTTTTGTTTTCGGCCCATCTATAGATAAAGCTATCCAAATACTTAGAAGCAAATGTAGTGCTTAGAATGCCTTCATTTACCTCTTTTAAGAACTTACGTTTTTGTTTTTCTCTTGCATTTGGGTTATTCGGGTCTTTCACCTCAACAAATAAAATAGCCGTTTCTAATTCAACAATAAAATCAACACGGTGCATTACACCAATACCATGATAGTTGGGTAGGCTTTTGTCTTTCATTTCGTCAAAAATAATTGCTTCAATAGCATCAGTAAAGTTAAACTCTAAATCTCTTTCCTTCAAAATCACTGACCTAAACCTCCCATCTTCAACTTTACTTGTGCCTTAGTAAGGTCACTGAAAGTATCTGATATTGCATTTACTGATAATGATTTAAAGTTTTCAGCATGCTCTAACTGAATTTTCTTTGTTTTCAAATCTTTGTATAACGCGTGGTATCTAATCTGATCTCCTTTATCCTTATTAGATAACAGATCAAACCATTTAAGAAAAACATAATCGTGGGTGGCAATAATTATTTGCAATCCATTTCTTGAAAGTTCCAATAGTATTTTTACTAACATTTCCATTAACTTAGGATTTAAGTTGGATTCTGGTTCATCCCAAAAAAGAGTTCCTGAAATCCCCGGTTGGATAACACCAGTTTCTAACAGTCTTGCAAGCATTCCGGCCTTTCTGAAACCTTCAGCAACAACGTTTGCAGAATATTCATTATTTTCAGACTTGAATGTAACCTTCCCACCACCATAAAAAATGAATTGCCCACCAACTACAGCATTAATTTGATCTATTGCCCATCTTGACTTTTCTTGGAGTTTTAGAGCTTTAACCTCTGGTAAATCAAGAGATAAACAAATATCTTGGTATGTTTGATCAAAAGACAATCCAAATCGCTGATAAAGGCTCGTAAAGCCCTTCATAAAAGAAAGTACTTCTTTGGTAGGTATATAAACAGGAGCTGCACCTGTATTATCCAGATTGCCAATACCAGTAATAGCTAAGTTTTGTGAGTTGTTAAAAAAACTAAGCGCTAATTCTTTATCATCAGAAAATTTAACAGTGATCTTGCTATTACTATCTGCGCCATTTCTATGCAACTTTCCGAGTTTGTCATCTAAAGGTTTGAATAAGCTTACGAATCTTTCAGTTAGCTTTTGCCTGACGGTATCTACCTCTAATGATGAAGCACCTATTTGTTCTACGGTACTACATGCAGCATATCCAGCCTTCAACAATTGCGTTTTTCCTGTTCCATTCTCACCAATTATGACATTGATACCAGGACAAAAATCAGCATTTACATTGTGAAATAAAGTAAAGTTTTCTAATGAAATCGTATTTATCATAACTGTATATGCTTCCCTTCCTTGATGGCCGACAACAGCGCTTTTTTGTATTCTTCTACATAGCTTTCAACATCATTTACTGTTGAAAGCCATGGCTTGTTATAATCCACTCTAATCTGCTTAGCTGAAATACTTTTAATTTCAGGTTTAACAAGTTCATTTACTGATTGTGTAGGCTGTGCTTTTCCGCCAAATAAGTCATTTTCTGGTTGATTGTTAGTTTTACTATCATCTACTGGTGTAACAGGCTGGGGTGCAGGCTGCGACCATGTTATTAACTTTTGTACCAATTTAGCATAGGTTGCATCTTCAAAACGCCTTGCTTCGTCCCTAAGCATTGCAATTAAAGATTGTTGTTCAATTTTTTGTTTCGCAACAGTAAATTCAGAGGTTAGCTGTTGCTGCTTATCTTGATCTAGGGTTTGGAAATCATCAAAACTTTTTAATTGATCATTCAATAAATTTATTATTTCAATCGCTTTGGTCCGCTCAATTTCCACTTGCTCTACTATTTTATTTTCTAGCAACTCTGTGTCAGTTTTAAGCTGTTGAATAGCATTACCTTTATAAATGGTTGCATTTACTAGGGCATCTTTGATTTTTTGGTATTCATCGCTAATAACATATTCAATGTTTGCTAATTGCTCGGTCGTTACCCGCTTAGCTTTATCAAAAGTTGCTTTTTGCGCCCCCTTCATAAACTTTACAATGGGATCGATGGTTTTTTCTTTGTAATCAAACCAGATATCTTCTTGTAGGGGGAGTTCGGTCATAAACCATGCATACGGCTTTGTTTTAAGCTCGCCAAGCTTAGCGACAATATCAGCTAATGCCCTTAAGAATGGGTATTGATCTGATTGAGCAAGCAATTTGTCCAATTGGGTTGCTTGTTCCAAAAATGACTCTTGCAACTCTTTGGCAATTGCTTTTGCCTCGGTTGCATGTGCCATTTTTTCAAAGTAATCACTATAGAGATCTTTGACGGCTCTGATTTGCGAGGGGGTAAATTCTACTTGAGGATCAAGTATCAAATTACCGTGCGTTGCAATATTTCTTAATGCACGAACTAGGTCAGAGTCATCCAATAAGTTTGTAGCCTCTCGCACCTCAATTTTACCTCTGGCGCATAAATACGCTAAGTTGCATAAAATTGCTGCAAAAGACCAACCATTAGGTTTGCTTTCAAACTTAGTTAATAGCGATTTGACCGTTGTTCTGATACCACCGCGGCTATTGCTTTGAATAAATGAGAGCATCTCCTGTTGAGCTTCTGGCAGTTGAGTATCGTCACTTAACAGTCCTTGACCAGCTTTCTTGATAATGTCATTAATGTCATTTTCGCTATAAGTAATATCCCGTAGCATTTTCAAGTTAGGGTATGTGTGCTTAATCAATTCACCAAATGCACGGACCATTTTGTTCTGGCCATCTTCACCCGACAGCTCTACTTCAGCGCCTGCAACATAATACTTTGCCGTACCAACAAGCTTTGACGTTAATGCTTTTAACTGATTGTAACGTTCGCGATTTTGAATGCCTTTTTCAGTCAAGATACGTTTTATGCTGTCTTGCTGAGTGGTTTTAGTCTCATGCGCAACGTACTTTTCCGTTTGCTTGTAAAGCACTAAATCACTTACTAATCGAGCACTTTGAGGTAGTACAATTCTTAATTCGTCATTAAATAAGGTGTCTGATCTATGCTTTTCATAGGCATCTTGATGATCATGAAAAGAAGTGATCACATTGATTGCTAATTCATTTTCACGACCCGACAATTTATCATCAAGTTTTCTGCTAAATGGGTAGTCTTGATTGTTTTCTAGCCAACGAATTTTTCGGTTTTTCAGAACACCATCGTAGATCAGCTTCTCTAGCTCAGCAGCGACAACATCCGTGCCTATGTCTGTGTTCTTAATTTCTTTTTCAATGTCTTGCTCTTCATCCGTTAAGTATTCGAATAAGTCGACATTACGTTGAATATACGTTTCTTTTTCAAGTAGGTTTAATGCTTCTTCAACTTCAAGCTTTAATGACGGAATATCACGTGAGAAACTGTCGTGCATTAATACGCAAAGGTTGCGTATAGTTGGTTTGAATTCTTTAACGTATTTAACCAAGAAAAGAGCTTTAAGTAGTCTAACAGCAAATTTGTTATCTACATTTAGTTCAGCTTTTAAAATTGACTGCTGATTCGCGGTTTTTAATGCCTTTCTTATGCCTTCAAACATAAGGTCGAAGGTAGCAAGCTCACCCAATTGATGATCTTTTATTGCAATAGCTACGTCTTGGAAAACACCAAGCATTGAGCGTTCACCTACTGAGCTGTGTTTACCTTCAAAAGCACTATGCGATGAAAGGTTTTGAATAGCAGATTGGAAAAGCCCAAATTGATATGGAACGAAAGGGTAACTCTCTACAAAGTGATCTTTGTCTTTAAAGTTTCTATAGGTTTGAGAACCATCAGAAAAATCAAACAGCGTTTTGAAGTTATTGTGTTGCTCGTTAAATAAGTCAGTTAATGTCGGAACGAACTCATCTTTCTTTTCAAGTAAGCGGCGCTGAATAACTTCAGCCACATCTTGGCTAGTAAGCTTCATTCGGTTTTTAAAGCGAGCTTGAATTTTGGTAAAGTCATTTTCACTATCTTGATCGGCTTGACCAATAACTTTGCTCATATCTTCTTGAGCCGTAACAATTACCCAAGCTTGGCCTTTGCACTTTGTTGCTAAGCTCTCGGCAACCGTTTGCAAGTTTGTCATGAGTTTGGTGTTACCAGCAATATACTGCCCCACCTCATCAATAAAGAAGTTTAATCGAAAACCTACTTCTTGTTTATCAATATAGTCTTGAACCTGCTCAGCAAAATCTTCAATTGAAAGCCTATAATCATCTCGGTACTTGTCTAGAATTCCACTAACCGATTGACCCGAAACTTGGTTGTATGCTTTATCAACCGAGTCGGCCATTCTCTTTGCTCTTGCACGACCTTTCGTCCATTCCATGCCACTGGTAGACTCAAATACTTTAATGAACTCATCTAACAAGCCATCACCTTTTAACTCTCTCTCAAACTGAGCTATGTAGGCTTGTTTACCATAAAAACCACAATGTTCATCGAACACTTTCACAAATACTGCGATTAAGGCATCTAGTTCGGTTTTACTTATAACATCTGCTTTTTGATCAATGTTAAATAAGATACTTTCAGACGGAATTGCTACCGCACGTTTTAAATTGCCTGCAAAAATCCCCCCTTCTTTTAAGAAGTTTTTTTTAAGAAAAACATCTAATGGGTACTCACCATCAATATCATTATTTTCAAGTAGGTACGCTAGCATTTTTAATAAATGAGATTTACCCGAGCCGAAGAAGCCCGACACCCAAACACCGTTAGCACCGCTGTAATTGAGGTAAGCCTCTAGGAACTCTTCAAGCCTTTTCGATATTTCTTTTGTAATAACGTATTCGCGTAATTCAAGATATAAAGCAACATCGTCATCAGCTTTGATAACGCCTTCAATTGGTCTGTCGACTTCTTTGGCAAATAATTGTGATAAATTCATAATGTTCTGCTTAATCCTTAAATAGCTTGGTCTAGTATGTTAAAGGCTCTGTAGTACTTATCATCTTCTAATGTTCCAAAAAGAATAAGTGAAGATCCTTTTTCAACCGAATGCTTATACTGGCCTGGATAAAACATGAGCGTAGGCTTTTCTTTCGCCTTAATTTGAAGATTCTCTAATAGGTTACTAGAGCGAATATATGGATAAACCTCACCCACACCAGTGATCATTAGAATATCGAAATCGGCATTTTCCATTCGTTCTACAATAGCTGGTATCAAAATGGTATTGGTATCAATAATACCTTGAATTTCTTCTTTAAATTCTTGCTTGGACATTGTGGCTTCATTTTCTAATAGCCAATCCCAGTCGCCTTCTTCTTTGCAAATATCAACAACCAAATCATACAAGTTTATTTCGAGTACTTTGACTTGCGAATCGGCTAAGTAGTTTTTTATTTGCTTGATGAGTAGATTAATTTCATTTTGCAGTAAAGGTTGAAACGGACATATATGGAAAGGTATGTCGCCATTTAGCCCTTCCATTTTGCGAAATGAATAACTAACTAACACTTCAGTTAAGTGTACGTATGCATCTTTGAGATTTTCTTTAGTTAAAACACTATTAAACTTTCCTGACATATTAGTGATATTCTCCTGGAAATATTGCTAAGTCATCAGGATTTTTTTCTACGATAACTGCTTTAACCTGTGGGGAAAGGTTCTGATGCAAAATTTCTTTATTTTTGGTTGCTAAGCCACATTCAACAAGCATTTTGAACATTATTTGCTGAGACTTGTATCTTGATTTTTGAGTAATATTATCTAAATTTTCATGCCACTCAGCTTTCGCATTTAAAAAGGCATCGTAATCTTCTGAATATAGCTGGAATCGACTTTTATCAAAGTACCCAGATAACACTTCAACAGCGAATTGACGTGTAAATAAATACTCGCGACAGATTGCTAACCACACTAGATGTTGGGCATCACTCTCTGAGTAATTCATTAAAGCTAATTCTGCATCAGTTAAGTTTTTAAGGCGTTTAGAAACCTCACCATATATAGTTTTTAACGTGCTTTCTGTTCTAGCTTGTAATAGGTTGTTACCGAGCACTTCTTCGCGAACTTGACTCCAGTCTTTAAATTTATTGTACTCTTCTGCAACAACTAGACATTCATGAATCATTGCAGGTCTTAATGTAAGAGATAATTTATTTTTAGTGCTCATACATTTGCGCCTTCTGATGAATCCGAAGCACTACCATTACGTACCCAATCATCTACTTCAGATATCTTGAATTTCCAGAATCTACCAACCCTATGCGCAGGCAAGCCTTTTCTCTCTCGCCATGCGTAGACAGTGTCTTTACTCACACCAAGGTGAGTTGCTATTTCTTCTACTGAAAGCCATCTTTGGGTCATCTAAAAACCATGCTTAATATTCAATTAATTCTATGCTGCAATATGACATATTTAGCTTAAAGTGTATATTGGATTGAGTCGGATTTGGACGGGTTAGATATGATCTAGGTCATAATAAGGAATACAAATATAGGTAGTTCTTTATTATCGCTTTTCTTTGAGCAAACTTTGATATGTCATTAACGTTCTTGGAAGTTTGTGCTTGTTTTTGGTTAACCAATTGTGACCACCAAGTCGTTTATCCAATTGGGTTCGTGATAATTGGTTGTTATGTTGTTGCATAATCGATATAACCTTATCGACTAACATAGCGTCACGTTGTTGCCAATCAACCCTTGGTTTGGCAACCTGTTTTTGAGCTTTAGGAAGCTGCGACTCTAGCCATGGTTTTTCATATGCATATAGCCAAAAAAAAGCAGCATTACATGAGGACTTAATCTGTTGTCGAATAGCCTTTGGTTTACGCTGGATAAAACGGGTGATTTGAAGCTTGTATCTTCGTCTTTTAGACTCATGCCGGCATTGTTTACGCCATTGAACTAACTCTGGTGAAGTAGAGATTTGCTGTTCAACACTCCCTACAGATATGCCTACTCGTTTAGCAATTGCATTGCGATGAAAGCCTTTTCTGGCGAGAAACATAATCTTGGATTTCATATCCTCGGTTATCTGTTTAGGTTTAAGGCTAACGGGGATATTAAGCCTTAATGCGAGGGCTTTAACATAACAACGGCTTTTACCAATAAGCCGCCCCACACTTGCCATCGATTCACCTTGATTCAGCAATGTAATGCACTTGCTTTCAAGTAGCTCTGCTGGAGCGGAGTCTTCCGGCACAGGCTCATTATGTTCTTCACAAGGTAAATGCTTAGATAGCCAGAATTCCAACAAGAGGTATTTAAATGGATGTTGAGAAACCTTACCTGACAGCAAATACGAAACATATCTAAAATCTGTTGATGACTCAGGTAACAGATGTTGTGACTGGTAAGCTAGGTTTTGAGTAAATTGATAGAAATCTTCGACTAGTCTCTTTCTACGAAAATAACCATCTTTAGTGACAAAACCTAATTTATCGAGCTTGGTTATTATGTCTTTCACATTGAAGCTCTGATTGTTTTTGCTTACACAGTTAAGGTAACTGGCAGCATATTTTGCTAACTCATAGCTAAGTGAACTACTTTGTTTTGGGCTTATATCTACTTGAGGTAAGAAACCATGGCTAAGCTTTGACCTTTCAACGAGGGGAAGATGAACTAGCCATACTTGATGCTTATAGCAGGACTCGATACCTGGAATTTGATGAGAACGGTGCCAATACGATGTACCAAACTCTTGGATATTTTCTATTGCACATTGGGGACAAAACTTAATGGATAAAGACTCTTTTTCTTTGACGCTGGCTAACTGACAAGCCCTGATGGCATAAGCTGCGTTACTAGACACTAGCCCTGATGAAATAGTTGATTGATAAGATGGCAAAAAATGAATAAACAAAGGCGCAAGCGTCTGCTCATTCATCAGTTCAACTGGTGACTCCAGGCTAAACTCACTGAGTTGAGAAAGTCCGGCAGTCAAATAAGGGTGAATAGTGACCTTATGATTTTCGAATACAGTGGAGAGGTAATGCTCGCTTGTCATGCCGGTTAAAGTGAGATGACGGACAATGCGGCTAAACAAGATTTCATCAGGAAAGGCTAGGGGAAGTATCATTCTTCCCCCCTAAATATATTATCAGTTACTCAATGGCTAAATTTTAGACGAAATTATGTAAATTACAGTATTTAAGGTTGTGATAATCTTTTCGATGGGCGGCTAACACAGGTCATTTAACGGATCATCAAGCATTAATTTTTTTTGCCTCAAAAAACTAATGGGATCTTCTAGCCCTGCGGCCTGTTGAAATATATCAGGATCTTTTATTCTATCGAGTAAATCAACTGCACCCAGTAACTCAATCAGTTTAGAGGAAAACTCTGGGTGCTGCGGTTTTGTGATATCGCCAGTTTTATCTACAGTGAGCACTTTTTGTGGATCAACTTTTGTGCTGCGACGCTGTTTTCCCGTTGGCAACACAATAGCACTTATTAACTCTTTAACTTCATTGGTTTGTCGTGATAAACCACATGCAATGGCATTACCCGCTTCCAGGGTTGATACTGTAATTCTCTCATCGTCACTACCTATCACTAAGCGTTGCGCCTCTCGATAAGTGCGGCTCGCCATATCAATATTACCTACAGATAGTAGGTGAAGTGAGTTATTAAGCTCATCAGTCAACTCTGTGTATACATTAGTCCATTGGTAGTTCCAAAGCTGGGCAATGAATGCTTTCCACGAATCACTCTCCTTCGCAAGAACTGACATTGTATGGTGATACCCACTTTCAGCTCGCCTAGCGGCTTTTAGCTCTTTAACTAAGGTCAGATCAAATGGAGGGTTAGCAACAAAGAAAAGTGGTACTCCTAATTTATTCACTAACCGATGCAAAAATCTAAGTAGATTATTTTCACCACCGGTTCGTTTAAACTGTAAGTTTTGCATCTCATCTATAACCAACATCCCAAGAAAACTAGATTTAATGCACTGTTCTAACTGACGAACCAGTGCGCCAATAGTCCCGGCTGGTTTAGTCTTTTCTCTATCTAATAAAAGATCAAACGAAGCTAAAATTTCTTCACACAAATCTCTTACGCTTGAATTGCTTGGACAATCCACCTTAATCCAAACAACTTGCTTCCTAACAGCCAAAGGACGGTCTTTGTATGAGTCATGCTCAATTACACTAGGAAAGTAGCTAAGCACTTGCTCAAGCATAGATGTTTTGCCTACACCACTTTCCCCAATTAGCGTTAAACCTTCTCCTTTGGGCTGAAAGAAGCCTGTTCTAGGCTCTATCTCTGGTCTTTCGTCAACCAAATAATGTAAATACTGTGCAGTGGTTGGACTGAGTGGGTTTTTAGCTGAATATCCCTTTTTAATTGCTCTTTCTATCGCTCTAAAACAGGCTTCATAGTCTGTCAAAGGCTGCCTAAGTTCTTCAATTCTATTTAAGTACTCATCACGAACTAAAGGGTTTATATGATCAGCTATATCTTCAGCATAATCTGGGTAATTACTGAAATCTGCCATCACCGCTTCCCAAGGAAGCTTAGGGCGAAGGGCTTCTATAAGTGGATTACCTTGGTGCTCTGGCAGGATTGCATCATGGTAAATTGCTTTATCCGTTCTCATGATGGATCTCCGTTTGTTCTTCTTTTTCTTCCAATTGGCAGGGAAACGACTTTACCGACGATTTCATTTGATGAGGAATAGTCGACAGTTTCTTGGCTTTCTGTAATTTGTTGAAGCATATTAGTAGTTGCTGTCAATTCATCTTTGCGACGTTGGCGTACATTTTTAGTTTTTTCAGCGAACGATATATTTTCAGAGCTCTTACTTCGTTCTTTAGCATTTTTAGTCATCAGTTGACGATTTTGGTGATCATCAATAGATTCTACGCTTATAGGGCTTAGCTCTTTTTTGGAGTCTAGCCAGTCTTGAATAAAATCAGATTCATACATAAATTTATCTTTAAACATGCGGCTACGAGGCAGCAAATGGCAAAGTGTAAAACCATGATTTTTATCTAGCCTCACATAAATGTGATTGGTAGTATTTTCATCAATTCGAGCTTCTAATCGCCATTGACCTGACGACCTCGCAACAGATGCTAAATTACGTTCCTCAACTTCTGAACATGAATAATACAATCCATTAAAATGTATACCGCTGCGTGTCATACTGACTTCAGCAGGAGGAAGTAAACGAGCTATAACGTCATGAGGAAGTGCGGCTTGAAGCTCATGTTTATGCTTAGCAAGATGAATCTTCCAATAATTGATTGGTGTTGGTGATAAGTCATTTTCGACTAATAACGGACTTGAAAAAGCTAAGTCGTCAAAAATGGATCTATTATGCTCTAGAATGGCTTTTATTATTTCAGTAGTCACTTCTTTTAAAGTGTAGATAGCATCCTTTCTAGGGTCTCTGCTACCTCTGACAATATTACCACCTCGAGTGGTACCTAAAAATTCATGAATAACTTCATTATTTACAATATCAAAACGTTTCTCAACCACTCCTTTACACTCAGGCCTGTAAGGGGGAGTAAAAGAAAGCTTAGTCATTGGATTTAGTGCTTTCTTAGGCTGTAAGCCAATCATTTCACCATTATCACAAACCAGTTCCTTTGGAATATGTGAACAAGGCCACTCTGAATCATCGATATCTACACCAAATTCTTTGCAGTAGCGGGATTTAGGTAGGAAACTGTTTGCTAAAGCTTGTCTAGCTGCACGCCATGAGGCATGGAAGAGTGATACATGCATACCAACTATCATCCGGCTAGCTCTGTCGATAACAATGTAGATTGTTGGTCTACCTAATATATGCTGCGACCCCAATTCAGAAACAATATGAACATCAGCAACAGTTGCATCGATCTCAAAGTGAGTTCCAGGTAAATAGCTATCCTGAATAACACTTCCTAATAAACCTCTTTTATTCCTTAGATGATCATTTTCAGTTGTCCTGCCCTTAATAGACTCATCTTTGGTAAATATTTTCTTTGACCAATAATTAAACTGCTTGAGTGTGGGTACACAAGGCGGTTTACCGCATGCATTCGCAATACGTACTTCATCAGCATAACTATCTTTTAGCATGTTTTTATAGGTTTTTGATAACGTCAGACAGGTCTGCTTTAGGTAGTACTTTTTAAGTGCTTTCTTAAACTTACTTTTATCGATATCTGTAATTATGTATTTAGCAGCTCTTTGGACCGCTACCGTTCTTGGTTGCTTAGGAGCGCCAAGTGGCTTGTCTGTTGGCTTTCTATCCTTTCCAAAACCGCCGCTTTTAGAAAATGCTGGAAGAAGAGCCATTTTATCCTGACCATAACGCCAATATTGCGTTAGAAGTCGGGACAAAGCTTTACGATCGATATTTACTGTTTTCGCATACTCTGCAAGATGTGGAACACGTTTTTTAGTCGCGTAATCGAACACAAAAGCCCGATCGGAAACAATACCCTCAATTAGCCCATAGTTTTTATCTCTACGCGTAATATGATCCTCAGGGATATTCTCCTCTGCGACCAAAAGAAAAGTTGGTAAAGTAAACTCCGATTTTTTGGCTTTCTTACTTTTTATATGTTCAATAAATGCTTCCATAGAAATAGCCAAAGGCCGAGAGGTTGGTGACTGAGTATTAAGGGAAAATATGATGACAGATTCAACATCATGCATAATGTCTAAAACTCGATATAAACCATCTTCAGCTAAATCGGAGCCTGTTAACTCCCAAACACTGTTTCTAGGAAGTTCCATTCATAACGCCTCTTTGCATAACTGCAATCGATTTGACACCTAAAATCCCTAGTTCAGGGATATATGATGATAAATCCACATCAATGAACTTATCTGCAATTAAATAGCGAATAAGTAATTGAGCCTCATCGTGTGAAGCTATATTCATTAAAATCAATTTATTACAAAGATCTTCGAAGAAATATTGCCCAACCTTGATAACCGCTAAAGTACTTCTTATCTGTTCATCAGAAAAACGAGTTGGATTTTCACGGAAAGGGGCTGTTGCCCAAGCAAGGTTACGGCTTTGGATTCTAGTTAATTCATTACCAGTGAAGTAACTAAACTTAACTCCCAGCAGTTCCCAACACACTCTTTCAATATCAATCTTTTCGAGTACTCGTTGTTCATCAGATTCACTTTCAGGCTTAACTGAAATGGCGAGGTATGAAATACCTTGAGTAGAATCAATCGTAAGTAACTGATCCGTTGTCATAATGATGGGTTCTTTAGTTTTGGGATGGGTCGGATGCTTAACACCCAACATACTCGCGACCTTCTGCGTGTAGTTAAGTGGTAAAATAGGGAACTGCTCTCTTATATCGACAATGCTGTCAGAGAACTCAGCTAAATGGAATAACTGAGTTTCAATTGAAGACATCATATGATGACTTCGTTGAGACTTTCTCCCAAAAATTATCGATCTAGTACCATGACCTTTTACATCCTTGGTTTCAAGCCACGGTTTATAAGCGGAACCTTGTCCAATTCCATACTTATTTTTTAATGCTCGCTGATAATCTTTAAAGGATTCAAGTTTTCTTCCGCGCGACATAACATTTCCTGATATATTCCATTCAGAAAAAGCATAGTACCAAAAGCCACTACGGGCAAACTTTATTATCTTAAAACATTCTTACGGGCAAACTTTAGTGCTTACGGGCAAACTTTATTGTCTCTACACAAAAACTAAACCGCCATCCCCGCAGCGACGCCAGAGGCCCATGCCCATTGAAAGTTGAACCCTCCTAGCCAACCGCTGACATCCATCACTTCACCAATAAAGAATAATCCGGCGACATTATTTGCCTGCATGGTTTTAGATGACAACTCATTAGTATCAACCCCACCTAACGTTACCTCAGCGGTGCGATAGCCCTCTGTGCCATTCATGACAATAGACCAGTTATTCAACGCACAAGCCAGAACTTCACGCTCGCCATGTCCAAGTTGATTTAAGGCTTTATCTAATTGAGCTTCATCAAACAAGGCTTCAACTAATCGTTTGGGTAGCCAATGGCTGAGGGTATTACGCAGACTCTGTTTAGGATGGTTTTTTAATGCAAGTTCGATTTTGTCTAAGGCGTTTTCACCCGGTAATAAATTGATTGAAATAGCCTCACCAGGATGCCAGTAATTAGATATTTGCAACACCGCAGGGCCTGATAGCCCACGGTGAGTAAATAATAAGGCTTCAGAGAATTGAGTGCCATCGGCAGCGGTAATGGTTGATGGTACAGCTATGCCAGATAAAGGCTCAAATCTTATTTTTTGTGCTGCATGCCAGGTAAATGGTACAAGCCCAGCCTGAGTCGGTAAGACTTTTAAACCAAATTGCTCAGCAAGTTTGTAGCCATAAGGCGTCGCCCCCAATTTAGGCATAGATAAACCGCCAGTGGCGATAACCAATGACTCGCAGCTAAAGTCGCCATTTGAGGTGATGAGTGTAAAACGCCCATTATCTTGCTGAGTCACTGAGGTAATTTCTGTGCGCAGTTGGATCTTATTACCCGCCCATTCACATTCGGTCAGCAGCATAGTGACGATGTCTTTGGCGGAATCATTACAGAATAATTGCCCGTGATCACGTTCATGGTATTCAATACCATGGCGCTCAACTAACTCGATAAAATCACTTGAACGATAACGGGCCAATGCCGATTTTACAAAATGAGGGTTGCCACAAATAAAGTTAGCCGGTTCTACCTTCTGGTTAGTGAAGTTACATCGGCCACCGCCACTGATCAGAATTTTACGCCCGGCTTGCTTTGCATTATCGAGCACAAGCACATCACGACCACGATAACCTGCCGTTGCTGCACACATTAACCCTGCTGCACCCGCGCCGATAATGATTACATCATGATGTTTCACGTTATTGCCTCATATAAACTGTTAGTTGTTTTGCATTCTGGTTTGACTGACAAAAACGTTCAGATACAAAAAAGGATGCTATTTTAGCATCCTTAGTGTGATTTTAAGAGCGAGAGTTTCGTCTAGACTACTTCTTTATCGTTTCCGATTTTTTGTCTCGGCTTAACAACTCTTTTGCCGCATCGACAGGGGCTTTACCTTGATATAACACTTGATAAATTTGTTCAGTGATAGGCATTTCTACCCCCAAACGCTTTGCCAGAGTGTAAACCTCTTTGGTATTGCGATAACCTTCAACCACTTGCCCAATCTCAGCTTGTGCACTGTGCACATCTTTACCTTGGCCTAATGCTAAACCAAAGCGGCGATTTCGAGATTGATTATCAGTACAGGTCAGCACTAAATCACCCAAACCAGCCATACCGATAAAAGTTGAGGCATCTGCACCTAAGGCTTCACCTAAACGCGATAGCTCGACTAAACCTCGAGTAATTAATGCGGTACGAGCGTTAGCACCAAACCCGATACCATCAGACATACCAGCACCAATTGCGATGACATTTTTAACTGCGCCCCCCAGTTGGATACCAGTAAAATCATCATTGGCATACACCCGTAACCGCTTAGGACTGTGTAATAATTCTACAAGTTCATGGGTAAATTCTGGGCAAGTGCCTGCTACCGATATCGCTGTAGGTAATCCTGCTGCAAGCTCTTTAGCAAATGTAGGGCCTGATAACACGGCTAGTGGATATTGCTCACCAAGCTGCTCTCTTGCAACGTCCTGTAATAAACGACCTGTTTCAGGCTCTAAGCCTTTGGTTGCCCATACAATACGTGCATCGCTGCGCAATAACGGTTTAGCCTGCTTAAGTACGTCCCCAAAGACATGACTGGGTACGACGACCAAAATATTCTTGCTGGCGGCTAAAGCTTTGGCTAAATCTGGCTCGATTTGTAAACAATCAGGAAATTGAATGCCTGGCAAATAAGCTTCATTGCTACGAGAGTCAGCTAACGCTTGCATACGCTGAGGGTCATGCCCCCATAACAAGGTTTTATGACCGTTGCTTGCTAAAGAAATAGCAAGGGCGGTGCCGTAAGACCCCGCCCCTAATACCGTTATTTCGGCAGCGTTATTCATCACTTATGCGTTTGCTTCAGCTGGTGCTGCTGCAGCGGCGGCTTGACGCTGTTGAACGTATTGAGCAAATAATGCATCAAAGTTCACTGGCGCTAAGTTAAGTTGTGGGAAAGTACCACGAGCAACTAGACCAGATACGGTTTCACGCGCATATGGGAAAAGTACGTTCGGGCAGTACGCACCTAAAGAGTGAGCAAGTTGTGGCTCAGTTAAGCCTACAATTGAGAAGATACCTGCTTGTTGTACTTCACATAAAAATGCGGTTTCGTCACCATTTTTAGCGGTTACAGTTAAAGAAAGTACCACTTCATAAGTGTCGTCAGATAACTTTGCACTGCGAGTGTCTAAGTCTAACTTTACTTCTGGGTTCCATTCTTTTTGGAAAACAGCTGGGCTGTTTGGCGTTTCAAAAGACAAATCCTTTGTATATACGCGCTGAATGTTAAATTGTGGTGCACTTGCTTCGTTGTTTGCTACTGCTTCAGCCATGATTTCCTACCTATCTATGTTATTTTTCGCTTTCTCTATGGAGCGAATATGATGTTGGGTTTACAACGAAAATAATTTCGCTTTTACCTCAAGTCGATCGCACTGCTAAAAACTGAAAAAGCTCTTTTGGCAAGCAGGATCAAAAGTGCTGATGATGTTACCAACACTGTGTTTTACTTCAATATGATAAACCTTACGACTATCTCTTGCTTTTTACTACTGGCATATTTGCTGATTGCCAGTCGCCCATACCACCTTTAAGGTTATGAACATTTTCAAAGCCTTGCTTAACAAGAAGCTGAGCTGCTTGAGATGATGTCATGCCAGCGTTACATACTAATATAATGGGGCTGCTTTTAAACTTTTCAAGACTCGTGGCTTGATTATTTTTAATTTCAGACAAAGGAACATTAAGCGCATCAACGATATGGCCCTTTTTAAACTCTTCTTTTCCACGTACATCAATGACTTTCGCGTCTTGCTTATTCATCATCAAAGTCAGTTCGTGATTATTTACATTCTTTACTTTTGATGTGCTGGATTTGAATGTTGTTACAATCAAAGCAACAAATAAGCCAGCCCAAGCTAATGACAACATTGGGTTTGCTCTTAAAAATTCGATATATTCTTGCATGATCACTGCCTATAAAGGATTGAGCTAAGATTAATTTGGCCAAGAGTATATCGATTTAAGCAACAGTTTTCACCTGTCTAACGTGCTTAACTGCAGATAAACGCACACATCAATGAAATTTAATCATCAGCAGCCCCGATATCGAACCTAAGTCTGTTTCCCACTGCGGATAAGTAGTAATATTTGTCCAATTTCATTTTTAATTTCTATTTTTTCACTTTGAGGGTATATCCATGACGACGACAAAACGTCCGTTGGCGTTACTTATTTTAGATGGGTGGGGCTACCGTGAAAATCCGCAAGATAATGCGATTTTTCATGCCAACACTCCCGTTTTAGATAAGTTAACGGCGACATATGCAAATAGCTTAATCTCTGGTTCTGGTTTAGATGTCGGTTTACCTGATGGTCAAATGGGCAACTCTGAAGTGGGCCATATCAACATCGGGTCTGGCCGTATCGTTTATCAAGAGCTGACTCGTATCAGTAAAGCAATTGCTGACCATGAGTTTGAACAAAACCCTGCTTTAGTAGAGGCGGTGGATAAAGCAATCGCCGCTGATGGTGCGGTCCACATTATGGGATTATTGTCACCCGGTGGTGTACATAGCCATGAAGAGCATATTGAAGCAATGTGCCGAATGGCTGTTGCTCGTGGAGCTAAAGCTGTTTACTTACATGCATTTTTAGATGGCCGCGACACACCTCCTCGCAGCGCAAAAGGCAGTATCGAACACTTCAACGCGTTATTTAGTGAGCTTGGCACGGGTAGCGTTGCTTCATTAATCGGTCGTTATTTTGCACTAGATCGAGATAACCGCTGGGATCGAGTGTCACAAGCATATGAGTTAATCACTGAAGGCAAAGGTAAGTTTGAATATACCGATGCAGTCACTGCGCTAACATCAGCGTATGAGCGTGATGAAAATGATGAGTTCGTCTCTGCATCTGCCATTACCGATGCAACAGGCCAAGTGGCTGCATTAAATGATAATGACGCATTAATATTCATGAACTTTCGTGCAGACCGCGCACGTCAGATCACTCGCAGCTTTGTAAATGCTGATTTTGATGGGTTTATTCGCCACAAAACCCCTAAAATCAACTTTGTGATGCTAACAGAATACGCCGCTGACATTAACGTCCCTGTCGCTTTCCCATCTGACAATTTAGTCAATACACTGGGTGAGACGCTTCAAAAGCAAGGCAAAACTCAGCTACGAATTTCAGAAACTGAAAAATATGCCCACGTCACCTTCTTCTTCAATGGCGGTAAAGAAACGCCATTTGATGGTGAAGATCGCATTTTGATTGAATCACCAAAAGTCGCAACCTATGATTTACAGCCAGAAATGAACTCAGCAGAATTGACCGATAAATTGGTTGATGCGATTGAGTCTGCTAAATATGATGTCATTATTTGTAACTATCCAAACGGTGACATGGTTGGTCATACAGGTAAGTTTGACGCGGCAGTAAAAGCCTGTGAAGCCGTTGATGCCTGTGTGGGCAGAGTTGTTGAAGCGCTCGCTAAAGTGGGTGGCGAATGTATTATCACGGCAGACCACGGAAATGCTGAGCAAATGTCCGATCCAGTAACCGGTCAAGCGCATACTGCACATACTAGCGAATTAGTTCCTTTCATCTATGTCGGTCGTGATGCTACTATCAAAGATAAGGGCCGCTTATGTGACATCGCACCAACGATGTTAACGTTAATGGGGCAAAGTGTGCCAAGCGAAATGACTGGCCGCTGTATCATTGACCTACAAGAGTAATTAATTACCTGTGATAACTCGTTTATTTGTTAAAGCCAGCATTGTTGCTGGCTTTATAATACTTTCAGCAAACGCCGCCGGCGCCGACCTCAGTAAACGCCAATCTGAGTTAAAGTCTATTCAAACGCAGATTAGTGCGCAGCAAAATGACTTAAAAAACACTTCAAAGCAACGAGAAAAACTAATCACCTTACTTAAAAAGGATGAACAAGCGATTGCGCGTGCTGCACAACGTGTTAATGAAACCCAAGTATCATTAAAAACCATTACCGCCCAATTAACCGAACTTGAAAAAAAACAGACAAGCTTAAATAAAAGTAAAATAGGCCAACAAAAAACCTTATCTAAGCAGTTATCCAGCGCCTACTTAGCGGGCAACCACGATTACAGCAAAATGATGCTGAATCAGCAAAACCCTTCAACTGTTGAACGTATGTTGGTTTATTACCAGTATTTGAATAATGCTCGAATTAAAGCAATTAATGAACTTAAAACAACCAGCGAACAACTGGTCAAAGTGCAAAATGAGCAGTTAAAAAAGCAGCAACAACTTAATGCTGTGATGGTTGACCAAAGGCACCAAGCTAAACAGTTAGCTAACGAGCAAAATCAACGCCAACAAACCCTCACCCAAATACAGCGCACATTGTCCGACAAGGGAGCCCAGCTTGAACAACTGCAAATTGAGGAAGCCAGTTTAAAACGCATTGTGGAACAAGCTGTGGCGACAGCAAAATCAAATCCATCAATGAATGGCTTAGCAAATCAAAAAGGCAAACTGAAATGGCCAACAAAGGGCCGAGTAAGTGAACGCTTTGGCAGTAGTCGTTCAGGTCAAATCAAATGGAAAGGAGCGGTACTGACTGCGCCAGAAGGCCAAAATATCAAAGCCATTGCCGCGGGCAAAGTAATTTATGCCGACTGGTTACGTGGATTTGGTATGGTGATGGTGGTTGATCATGGTAAAGGTTATATGAGCTTATACGGCCATGCACAAACCCTATTCAAAAATGCGGGTGACAATGTTAACGGCGGAGAATCTATCGCTTTAGTCGGACGTTCAGGTGGACAGACGGAACCTAGCCTATACTTTGAAATAAGACATAAAGGGCAAGCGGTCGATCCGGCGAGGTACTGTCGCTAAAACTGACGCAAACTGCCCGTTCGTGAGGGGCAGTTATGTATCAACTTATTCGTTATATCTGTTGCTTTGTTCTGGGTGCCAGTGTTGCCCTATCACTTAGCATTTCAAGCTCGGAACAGACACCTCCAAAATCTATCTATTACGATGCAGATTACCCGCTGTTAGTTGACGTCATTGACACCATTGAAACCTATTACGTGGATAAGGTTGACCGTAAAAGTCTAATTAACGCTGCAATAAAAGGTGTGTTTGATAAATTAGATCCTTATTCAGGCTTTTTGAGTGAAGATGGATACCAAGCCTTGAATAATGCTAATCGTGGTGAATATTTTGGCTTTGGTTTCGAAGTTGCCACTGATGACGGTCAAATAACAATTGTCACCCCATTTAAAAACTCTCCAGCTGAACGCGCCGGCATTGAGGCTGGGGACAAAATAATTAAGTTCAACGATACGCAGGTTGATGAAACCAATTTTCAATCGGTATTAACTGAAATCAGGTTTCACAGCACCCATAATTTCGCCATTAATTTAACGCTTAAAAAAACAAATAGTCACCAAGAAGCCTTGTTAACTCTTGAACCTGATGTTGTATATATTCAATCAATTGAAAGCCAAATAATTGATGGTGATATCGGCTATATACACTTAGCCAGTTTTCAAGAAGATGCCACTGACGCTATCGTTAAACAAGCCAAAGAGTGGCAAAATATTGCTCTTAAAGGCATCATTCTGGATGTTAGAAATAACCCAGGAGGCTTACTTGAACAGGCTATTAGCATTGCAGATTTATTCCTAGAAAAAGGTAAAATTGTCTCAACTAATGGTCGTTTCTTTGATGCTAACGAAGTGTATTATGCATCTAACCAAAGTATCTTTACCAACATCCCTATGGCTGTCTTAATTAATAAAGGCTCAGCTTCCGCATCGGAGGTCCTAGCGGCTGCACTACAAGAAAATCATCGTGCAACCTTAGTTGGTGAAACCAGTTTTGGCAAAGGCACAGTACAAAGTATTATTCCAATGTTAGGCCATAGCTCCGCAGTTAAATTGACAATTGCCAATTACAGCACACCCAATGGCAATTATATTAATGAAAAGGGAATTGATCCTGACATAGAAATCGCAATTTCTTCTGTCACTGACCTCACTATTGTGCCTATAATCGATTCAGAGAATCTGCTAGAGAACAGCTACGATCAACAAGTCGCTTCTGCCATAGCTTGGATTGATGGCAGATAAAATAATAAATCAAAAAGAAAAACTTATTCATTGTGCGCTTTTTATTAATTTTACTGTTACAAATTATCTATTTATCACCGCTAAATGCGGCTAATTTAGCTATCATTATTGACGATATCGGATATCGTCAAACCGATGAGGCTGTTTTATCTTTGCCTACAAACATCACTTTATCTGTATTACCCCACACTCCTCTTGGACAAAAGTTAGCACTGGAAGGTCATAACAAAGGTCACGAGATCATGATCCACCTACCAATGCAGGCATTAAGTGGCAATAGTTTGGGACCCGGTGCATTAACCAGTGACATGAGCGAGCAACAAATAAAATCTGAAATAAACGCCGCTTTTAATAATATTCCTTTTGCCCGTGGTGCAAATAATCATATGGGCAGTTTACTCACCCAATTAGAAAACCCCATGTTATGGGTTATGCAAAGCTTAAAGCACAAACAAGCCTACTTTGTTGACAGCATGACAACGCGCTTCAGTAAAGCAGGGGTGCAAGCAAAAGATGTCGGCGTGCCATTATTACAGCGACAGGTGTTTTTAGACAATGATGTGAGGCATTTCGCGCTAGAGAAACAGTTTAGGCAAATAATCACCCAAGCAAAGCAACAAGGAACCTTAGTTGCTATCGCACACCCTTATCCAGAAACAGTCGCTTATTTAAAAGCTAACTTACCTAGATTAAAAGCGAATGGGATTAATTTAGTTAACACTTCTGAATTACTCGCTGTGGACATCGCCAAGATTTACCCGACTAGCTCACATCAAACACTGAGATAGATAAATCAGGTAAGGTTGAAACCAAATCAGACTTATTACTAACAATATCCGCTAAAGTGTATCCATCTAAAACCGCTAAATACGCAGCAACTGCTTTTCCTAAAACACCTTTCAAATTACAAACAGGCGTAAATCTACAAAAGGGTTCTTCACAATTAACCGGAATTAAAGAGTGCTCTAATTGTCTGACTAAAGTACCTATATTAATCTCTTTGGCACTTATAGCTAACTTGAAACCACCACTTTTACCCCGAATAGTCTGCAAATAACCTAACTTACCAAGTTGATGAATAATTTTAGCAACATGATTTGAAGATAAATCGAAAACCTTGGTCACCTCCGCAATACGAAACAGAGCTTCACGCTCTGATTGTACAGCAAGGTACATGAGTATTCGGATCCCATAATCTGTATAGCGAGTTAATTGCATTTATAAACCAAACTCAAAAGAAAAGACGACTTTAGCATGTCACTCGTTCTAAATCAGTGATCAACCATAAAGCTTGTTCATTTGTGGTACCACAAACATCTACACTAGCAGAAAAACCACTGCAAACCGCTGGTCGGAGTGATGAACCAAATATCATACATAGATTGTCTTCGCTGAGTTGCACACAGCGCACACCTGCAGGCTTACCATCAGGCATTCCAGGTATGGGAGTTGTTATTGAAGGTGCTATACAACATGCACCACATCCGAGCCGACAGTCCATAATGATCCTAGTGAAGAGATATAGCAGATTATACCAATCAAATGCGATAGTTAATCACTTTTTTAACTCACTAGATGTTATCAGCAAACAAAAATTATTTGCCACAAAAACGCAAATCAACTCGATTAAAATTGCCTAAGTGCTTTATTAGATGCCTACAACTGACCTACTCTCACATGGGCATATCGGCCACACGGCTTTCATGCTCACATTTCAGATGTAAAAAAGCCCGTTACGTTAGCAATGGGCTTGATACTCTCTTTACGAGAAATTTGGCGCCTGGAAATGACCTATTCTCACGTGGGCATCTCGGCCACACTATCAATGACTAATACTTAATAATAATTTTTCGACACAAAACAAAAAGGCCACTCATTAGAGTGGCCTTGCTGTTTTATTAGGCGCCTGGAAATGACCTACTCTCACGTGGGCATATCGGCCACACTACTTTTATGCTCAAGTTTCGGATGTAAAAAAGCCCGTTACGTTAGCAATGGGCTTGATACTCTCTTTACGAGAAATTTGGCGCCTGGAAATGACCTATTCTCATGTGGGCATATCGGCCACACTATGAATGACTAATACTTAAATAATTTTTCGACACAAAACAAAAAGGCCACTCGTTAGAGTCAATGCCGATCGTTTAAGGGCACTTGACCGATCTTGAAGATGAATGATAATCCCTACCAGTATTCTGGTGGGGATTT
>NZ_JAPJEE010000023.1:0-58112 GCF_030731885.1 Shewanella sp. ULN5 | reverse complement strand
CAGAAGTGAAACACAGTATCGCCGATGGTAGTGTGGGGTCTCCCCATGTGAGAGTAGGTCATTTCCAGGCGCCTAATTTCTCGTAAAGAGAGTATCAAGCCCGTTACTAACGTAACGGGCTTTTTACATCCGAAACTTGAGCATAAAAGTAGTGTGGCCGATATGCCCATGTGAGAGTAGGTCATTTCCAGGCGCCTAATATCTCGTAAAGAGAGTATCAACCCCGTTGTTCTGATGACAGACGGTTATCCTAGGGCTACCGCATGAGTGATTGGATTTTATACAAATCGTGAAAATTAATCAAAACGAAACGCCGTGAAATCATCCATGATTGCTTAACAACCGCGTCTATACGTTAGATATTCGTTTAATAAACTCCCACTAATTGAGCTAAAAGTATTCGCGTTCTCACTCTAACGGTTATGCGTTTTTTAATATTTTGCATTGATAATAATCAGTTGCTGATAAGTATGAACATAATGTAATAGAACCCGCTATTATAATTTACCCAATTAAATTATATGGTTATCATTTATTACTTATTCGTTTATGAGAAATGGGCTCGGCATCACGTTTTTATTCATCAGCTTTTATCTGAATAATTTATACTTATGACCTCATTACTTCATACGCTGCTTTAAATCTGATGACTGCTTCTCAAACTGACGACCGTGTTGTTCAATTAGTTAAATCTTGGCATGCGCAGTTCTTGCAGCTTCAGTCTTTAACCAAAGCGCACATTGTTATGTGTATAAATGATGAAGACATAAATATCCCTCCATTACTTTCTTTGCATACCTTGTCTTCTGAACAAGCTGAATATTGTTTGAAATATTTACCTATAGTTATTAATAAGAAAAGTTTGACTTGTGATAATAATTTGCTTTTAGATGAATCAATTAAATTCACACACTTTGAAATTTTAGACAAACCTAAAAATGCTATAAATCATGATTTTGCGATACTTGCAACCAATGATAATTCTGAATCTAATCTCGCTTTATTTAACTTATTAGTTAATCAATTTAAAACTGATTTATCAAAGACCCTTACAAATAAGAATCATAAATCCTCAAATATTACCATTTCAGATCTAATGAATTCTTTTGAAGAAATATTTTGGATAAAAGACACTCAAGGAAGATATATTTACGCTAACCAAAGTGCTGAAAAAGCTTGGCATAAATCTAACCATGAAGTTATAGGTAAAACAGATCACCAACTTTATGACCATGAAGTTGCAGATTTATTTATTGATGGGGATAGTCAAGCTATTCAGGCGGGAAGAAGTGTTATTGTTGCTGAGTGTGAGGATTTCGATTTATCGAGCAATAAAGCCTGGTTAGAGACCCTTAAGTCGCCAATATATCACAAAGGCGAACTTGCTGGAGTGCTCGGTTTTACGCGTGATATAGCCAAGCATAAAGCGGCTGAAGAGCAGTTAATGTTGGCTGCCTGCGTCTTTGAAAATGCTGTCGAAGGGGTGCTTGTAACTGATAAATATGGTGTTATTCGTGATGTGAATCAAGCGTTCACACAAATTACAGGTTATGAGTTAAGCGAGGTTTTGGGAAAAAAACCGAGTGTATTAAGTTCTGGACGTCATAGTAAGGCCTTTTTTTCAAAAATGTGGAACACACTTTTAGTTAATGGAAAGTGGCATGGCGAGATTTGGAATCGTCGTAAAAATGGTACTGTATTTCCTCAAACTATTACACTCAGTGCCGTTTATGATGAAGATAATTGTGTTAAGTTTTTTGTCGGTGTATTTGCTGATATTTCAATATTGAAGCAAACAGAAGAAAAGCTTAAAAATCTAGCTTATGTTGACCCGCTTACTGGTTTACCCAACAGAATGCGATTTGTTTCCTATCTTGAACAAGAAATTAGCCATGCTTTACGGGGGAAAAAACAGCTAGCAATTTTGTGTATTGATATCGATTTATTTAAGCATATTAATGAAAGTTTAGGGCATTTAGCTGGTGACGAAATTATTGTCGAGTTGAGCAAGAGATTGTCATACGCATTATCTGAGTTTGATGTGTTAGCGCGTCTTGGAAGTGACGAATTTGTCGTGCTTTTGCCTTCAATCACAGGTACAGAATCTGTTTTCTCAAGCATTAGTCATTTAAGAAGGGTATTTGAGCGTCCATTTATTATTGATAATACCCAACCAATAAGGCTTACTGCGAGTATCGGGATCTCTCTTTATCCTAATGATGGTCTTGATGCTGATGCATTATTACGAAATGTCGACGCAGCAATGCATAAAGCAAAAGCTCAAGGACGAAATGGTTATGCTTTTTATACAGAAGGCATGACCGCTGAAGCTGCAGAACAATTAAAACTCCAATCAGCTTTGCATCAAGCCATTATAAATAATGATTTTTATCTCGTTTATCAACCTAAAATACATCTTGCGTCAGGTCAAATAAATGGTTTTGAAGCACTGATCCGTTGGTACGATCCAAAGCTTGGCCAGATATCACCTGCCGATTTTATTCCCTTAGCTGAAAAAATTGGCTTGATAAATGATATAGGTTTATGGGTCTTGCAAGCCGCCTGTACTCAGGGAGTAAATTGGTTGACACAAGGATTACAGTTCAGCCGGATATCGGTGAATGTTGCCAGTTTACAACTTCAAAAAAGTGATTTTGTTGATAAGGTTAGAGATATTCTTTTAACGACAGGACTGCCAGCTAAGCACCTTGATATTGAAGTGACAGAGTCCTGTATGATGACGAATCAAGTTGCTGTTATTAAAGATTTGAAGCAGCTATCCGCTATGGGGATTTCAATTAGTATTGATGATTTTGGTACTGGCTATTCATCATTAACTTATTTGAAAAAATTGCCATTAGATACCTTAAAAATTGATCAATCTTTCGTTAAGAACATTCCATTTGATTCAAATAATAGTGCAATTGCCAAAGCTGTTATTGCATTAGGACATGCATTGAACTTACAAGTGATCGCTGAAGGGGTTGAAACCCAGCAACAAGCAGATTTTTTATTGCAAAATAATTGCGATTTAGCTCAAGGTTATTTGTACAGTAAACCCAAATTAGCCGAAGAAGTTAACGAATTCTTGCTTCCTATAAGACCTACTTAATTTATGATTTGATTATTAGGTCCGTCAATTTTTAGCGTTATTATTGCCGCAAGCTGTTGGCTATTTTACCAAGCAAAGGCTTTGTGGTGCTGAAATTTGGCTTAAAAGGTGGATAACACATTTAAGTGACCAACAAATGCTGCCTGAAGAGTTCTGTAAATCGTTTTATTACATGTTGAATGGCTTTTTCACAAGGCATCTCTTCATTTGCCTCAATCAACACGTTTTTAACGATAACAAAACTTAACTCGCAAAGATCAACAACTCTCAGTGTCATTCATATCAAGATAAAATCAGTCATGCTTTCTACAATTATCTTTTATGCTCGCTCATGGGCTTAGTTTTGTTTAGAATGTTGATCTTATCTCATTGGCCATTTGCTAATTGGGAGTAAATAACACTGAGGTGGACTGTTTTTCTACCTAGGAGCTTTAATGCAACTGTTTGTAAAAGATTTAACTGTAATTGATTTTTCTTATCTGTGCCCGATCCGCGGCATGGTTGGAGAAAGCTGGATTGTCGATGTTTTGCTTGATGGGGGGTTAGACGAGCAAAATATGGTACTGGACTTCTCTAAAGTAAAAAAGACCATCAAAAATACCATTGATGATGTTGCCGATCATCGCTTATTGATCCCGACTGCGTGTAGCCAAGTTAGATGGCAACAGCAAGGGGATAGAGTATGGATGGATTTTGCTAGCCAAAAAGGTGATATCCACTTAGCTTGCCCTTCACAAGCGTTTGCCTTGATCCCCACAGAGGTGATTGATTTTGAAAGTGTGAATGATTTTTTGCAAAAAGCATTGCGTGAAGCATTACCTGAAAATGTACAAGGTATTAGCTTAACATTACGTAATGAAGTACTTACCACACCTTATTATCATTACAGCCATGGTTTGCGAAAGCATGATGGCAATTGTCAACGCATTGCGCATGGTCATCGCAGTCCTGTCACAGTATTTGAAAATGGAATTGCTGAGCCTAAATGGGATGAATACTGGGCTAATCGTTGGCGAGATGCTTATTTGGGGACGCAAGAGGATTTAGTGTCCGTTACTGAGCTGCAATTGTCTAAGCAATCTAATATTAATGATGAATCCCATTATGGTTTTCACTATATAGCGCCACAAGGTGACTTTCAGTTGGCGATGCCAAAAGTTTGTTGCGATATCATTCCGCACGACACTACAGTGGAGCTACTTGCTGAGTATATGGCAATTACCTTAGCTGCTAAAGTACCTGAGAGTCATTTTAAAGTGATTGCCTATGAGGGCATTGGAAAAGGCGCGATAGCGGTCAGAGGTTAAAAGGAATTCATTGAACATGAGATTGTATTCTGCAGTTTTTGGCACATTTTGGGGATTGTTGTTTATTTCTTCAGCAGCTGCTGAAGTGACGTTTGAAGGTAAATTTGAGCAGGGGGCTTTAGTCAGAGGAACCGTGCCTATTGGGAGTCAGATTACACTCAATGGCGAGCCTGTTAAAGTGACCGCAAAAGGGCAGTTTGCCATCGGTTTTGATCGTGATGCCAAAGCCGAGCAAATGTTTGAAGTTATCTACCCTACTGGGATGACTGAACTTAAGCCGCTAAATGTTACTGCTCGCGAATACAAAATCGATCGTGTTACAGGTATTAGCACCAAAATTATGAAACCTGATCCTGTTGCGCAAAAGCGTGCGGCGGAAGATGCTAAGCAAACCCGCGCAGCTCGAAGCACTTTTATTGAAAATGATGCTTTCATGCAGGATTTTATTTGGCCTGTTACCGGACGTATTTCTGGAGTATACGGCAGTCAGCGTGTGTATAACGATGTACCTGGCAATCCTCATTTTGGTGTTGATGTGGCAAGGCCAACTGGCACGGTTGTTGTCGCACCAGCGGATGGTGTGATTACCTTAGCCGTGGCAGATATGTTTTATTCTGGCGGCACCTTGATAATTGATCACGGTTATGGTGTTAGCTCTACCTTTTTACATTTAAGTAAACTGTACCCCAAAGTGGGGGACAAAGTTATTCAAGGTCAGAAATTGGCTGAAATTGGTGCTACAGGTCGAGTCACAGGCCCTCATTTAGATTGGCGGTTGAACTGGTTTCAGATGCGTTTAGATCCTGTATCAATTGTGCCAGCTATGTCGAGTGTATTAGCCGCTGAAAAAAGGCCAACAAAATAGGTTTTGTTGGCTTCAAGTTGCCAATGATAAACCGTAAAAAAGGAGAACATATATGTTCTCCTTATTATTTGTCCATATCTCAATAACTGCATTTGATTAGGTTGCTTGCTCACTTTTGATGATTTTTTGAATATTGTGAGGGTGCACTTTCACACAAATTCCATATGCTTTAAACGCGATGGTTGGATTGGCTAAACGTTCATTATTCCCTTTTGGCGAGCTTTGTTTCACTTTTATATCTGTTTTACCCGCAATGACCTGTGCGAGTTGTGGCACCTTGGCAATTAACTCATTGGCTAATTCATCACAGGTTTGCGCAGTCGATGGCAACACTAATTCTACATGTTCCCAGCCTTCAATAGGGTAAGTTTTATCAGAGGGGAAGGGCAGTTCAACACATTCAATTTGCGTGTCGCCCAGCATTAATGGATCAGTTAATTTAATGATTAAAATCGGCCGCCCATTGATCATATTGTTAGAAATAACCTGACCGTGTTGACTGAACTCCTCGGCGAGTAATTGTGCGAGTTGATTATTATTAACTCGCAGTGCGCTATGATCGCAATCCAAAGCTAGATTATCTAAACCTAGTTGTTTGATAAAAGCTTGGATCTGTAAACTAAAGTCTGCCCAAGTATGTTGTAAAGTCTGGTAATTCATAGATTGTCCAATGGTGATAATCTAGCTTAAATTGTCTATTGTTTATGGCCAAATTTCGATTGGTGTGCCTTCATCTATCATGCGCCACAATTCATCCATTTCTTTATTAGTCACCGCAATACAGCCGTTGGTCCAGTTATATTTTTGTGCTTCTTCTGGTGATAACGATGAACGCGGATTTTGGCCGTGGATCATAATCATTCCACCTGGGCTAATACCTAATGCTTGGGCACGTAATTTGTCTTCATCATTAGGGTAAGAGATGTGTATTGAACGGTAAAATGCGCTGTCTGACTTTTTATAATCCAGCACGTACCGACCTTGTGGTGTACGTTGGTCGCCTTCTCTAAGTTTATGGCCTTTGGGCGCATCTCCCATGGCAATCACATAGGTTTTTATTACTTTGCCATCACGCATCACTGACATGCGTGATTCTGATTTATTCACTATCACTAAATCGACTTTAGTATGGGACTGAGCTGACGAGGCACTGGCGGTAAAAGGGCATACAATGCTGAGGATGAAAAACCAATAACGCAAGTGCATGATATCTCCGTATAATGAATTTTATTATATTTTTAGGTTTGCCATTAAGATTTTTGGAAAGTCTAATGTGCAATTTGAAATGATTTTAACGTCATCCGTTTGTAAATGGTATGGTTAAGTTAAATATCTTTTTAGGGATTTGAGTTAATAGGATATGAACGTAAAAAACATTGAAGAGTCGCCTTTAAAACAGCGTTTGCGTACCATCATTTTTGGTACTGACACCCCTGAGGGGAAAGCATTTGATATTGCACTGCTTGTCTCTATTGTTGCCAGTATTATATTGATATGTTTGGATACTATCGATAGTTTACACCACGCATATGGGGAGTTATTTCTCATTGGTGAGTGGATGTTTACTGTTATATTTACCCTTGAATATGTACTGCGCTTATACTGCTCTCAAAACCGTTTCCATTATGCCCGCAGCTTTTTCGGTATTGTCGATTTACTGTCAATTTTGCCTAGCTATCTGGCATTGATCTTTCCGGCTGCTAATTTTGCACTTGCAATCAGAGTATTACGATTATTTAGGGTCTTTAGAGTGTTAAAGCTTTTGCGCTTTCTTGCCGATGGAAATCTGTTGTTAAAAGCCATGCTGCAATCAAGTCGTAAAGTCTTTATGTTTTTCTTTTCTGTTAGTTTGATCATTTTGGTATTGAGCGTAGTAATGTATGTCATCGAAGGGCCAAATAACGGGTTCAGTTCGATTCCTAAATCTATGTACTGGACTATTGTGACAATTACCACTGTAGGTTACGGCGATATTACGCCACAAACGCCTTTAGGTCAGGCAATAGCAGCGCTGACTATGTTAATAGGCTATTCCATTATTGCCATTCCAACGGGAATATTAACGGCTGAAATTTCGCATGAAATGGTGAAAGTGCGTGATTTAAGAAAATGCAGTAATTGTGGCAAGAAGGGCCATGATAATGATGCGCAATTTTGTAATCATTGTGGCAGTGAGCTAGAAACCCTTGACTCTTTAACTAGTCCATAAGGTCAGTTGGTGTTAATCGCGTTAATTTATCTTATCTCATCTTATTTATATAAAGGATATTCATGACAACAGCCAAGTTTGTTGAAGGGCCTATTTTACGCCATATATTAGTCATGAGTTCGACTGCAGCTGTGGGGATTTCCGCTCTGTTTATTGTTGATCTATTAGATATCTTCTTTTTAAGTTTATTGGGCGATCAAGAGCTCACCGCCGCAGTTGGATATGCTGGCACCATTTCGTTTTTTACCACCTCTATTGGTATTGGTTTATCTATCGCCCTTGGCGCATTGGTGTCTAGGGCGGTTGGGGCTAAAAATAGCATTCAAGCTAAACGACTGTTTTTAAATTGTGTTGTTGTCACCTTTATCGTAAGTGTATTTGTTGCCTTGCTAGTGTTCAGTTTTATCCCTGAATTACTTGCTGTGGTCGGCGCTTCTGGTTACACCGCTGAACTGGCTCAAAGTTATTTATATATCCTAGTGCCATCACTTCCGGTGATTTGTCTTGCGATGGCATTAGGCGGTGCATTAAGAGCCGTTGGTGATGCAAAATTGTCAATGATGTCAACCTTAGCCGGTGGGGGCGTCAACGCAGTTTTGGATCCCATTTTTATTTTTATCTTTGCTATGGGTATTGAAGGGGCGGCAACGGCATCAGTGTTGGCTCGTTTTGCGGTATTGTTTATTGCTGGACACGGCGCAGTTGTTAAACATCAACTGGTGGGCAAATTTAGTTTTGATGAGTTCAAGCATGATTTACCGACCATTTTTGCAATAGCAGGCCCAGCCATGTTGACTAACATTGCCACGCCTATTGGTAATGCTGTGGTAACCCGTGCAATTGCCGACTTTGGCGATAGTTATGTTGCAGGCTGGGCTGTGTTAGGCAGATTGATCCCTGTAAGCTTTGGGATGATATTTGCCTTATCGGGTGCTGTAGGTCCTATTGTTGGGCAGAATTTTGGTGCCAATGAATATGACCGCGTGAAACAAAGTCTAAACAAAGCCATTCAATTTTGTGTCATATATGTGTTAAGTGTGTCGCTGATTTTATTTCTACTTCGACACCAGATTGTTAGCGCTTTTGATATGACGGGCAATGCTGCCGAGGTCATCCTTTTTTTCTGCCAGTATATTGCGGTGTTCTTTATTTTCTCCGGTATGCTTTTTGTTGCCAACGCATCATTTAATAATTTAGGTAAAGCCAAATATTCCACATTCTTTAATGTGGGTAAAGCAACCTTAGGTACCATCCCATTTGTTTATTTCGGCGCGCAATGGGGCCAGGTTTATGGGGTACTTATTGGTCAAGTGATAGGGGCTATCATTTTTGGTGTCGCCGGGGTAATTGTTGCTTATCGACTTGTGGAAAAACTTTCGCATACGGCTAAAGCTGAATTATCAGCACAGGTATTTACGCAACAGGACGAGGCACAGCTACAGAATATTGCGACCTCTTCGCCATTATCTTCAGCGTGTGCGCAAATGGCTCAGTTAGATGACGAGCCTTTATGTAAGCAAATTGCTGAGGCTGAAATAACACCTAAGACTTCCGCACAACGCCATCGATAATAAACCAGACTAGCCATCAACTGTTGAATTTATGCGTATTAACAAGCCCATCTTATTTAAGATGGGCTTGTTAATTGGTTTTTAACTAGTTATCGCTTTTTATAGGTAATGGCTTAAATCACTGCCTGCATTAATCTCTATTTCCTGTAGCTCGCCATGGAATAAGTATCCTAATTTGTCACCCACTAAGGTTAATTTATTACCTTGAAGTTTTAGGGCACTCCCTTCCTGAATTGCGATGATGGGGGTTAAAGGATCGACTTGAGTAAATTCAAATAAGCGTTGTGCGCGGGTTTCACCATTATGCCCTGGTGCTTGATAATTACTGTAATGGGGGTTGATCTGAAAAGGAACTAAGCCGATTGCCGAAAATGAGGGGGGCTCAATAATGGGCATATCATTAGTGGTTCGAATAGATAATCCGGCAATGTTTGAACCTGCGCTCCAGCCTACATAAGGTTTACCTAGATTTACCTGTTCTTTAATCAAGTGAATAAGATCGTAACGGTAAAGTTCATTGATTAATTGAAATGTGTTGCCTCCCCCAATCAAAATGCCATCAGCATCTTTAATCGCTTGCTTAGGATCGCCAAACTCATGAATACCATTAATGGTAATTGGTAGTGAGGATAACCCGATACGAACTTTTTCAAGATACTGGTCATTACTCATGCCGACGCCTGCATAAGGAATAAAAATCCACTTACGCGTATCAGCACAGAATGGTTTTATAAACTCAAGTGCGTGTTGTAAATAAGGCGTATTACCTACTCTAGAAGCGCTTAATAGTAAGGCGTTAGCTGACATGAAAGATCCTTTTAAACTTAGGGAATGACGCTCAATTAAATTCATATTAACAAAGTTATTGAGCCCAAGGTACTGGCTACCTCTAATGCCTGTTAATTAACTCGAAATATTTAATCTATTCTGTTTAATTCAATGCTTTATGTTTTTGCTGTCAGGTTTTAGCAGTATTGACTGGATCATAAATTAACATTTACACCTTGCTTGAACACGGTATGAAACCCATAAAAGTTAACTGAGTTTATTATCATAATTTAGCTAATTTACAGATGGTTAGCTCTTTGATAGTGTTTTAAGTTTCAATTAAGTATTGCTACCTAGAATTTGCATCAAAATAAGGCGCTGCGATAGATTAAATCAAATTTAATCTTCTAAACCTTGAAAATCGTTTAATCGGACATAATATGTCTGTAGAATGTTTTGATATCGGCAATGTTGCCAACACAGGAGCTAAAATGAAGCGTATCTTTTTGTTAATTGCGACCAACATGGCAATTTTGCTAGTGGCCTCAATTGTAATGTCTATTCTAGGAGTGAACACTTCTACGATGAGTGGATTATTAGTATTTGCTGCCATTTTTGGTTTTGGTGGCGCATTTATTAGTTTAGCCATTTCAAAATGGATGGCAAAGAAAACAATGGGTTGTGAAGTCATCACACATCCTCGTGATAATACTGAACGCTGGTTAGTTGAAACCGTTGCGCGCCAAGCTGAACAAGCAGGGATAAAAATGCCAGAAGTGGCAATTTACCAATCACCTGAAATGAATGCATTTGCGACTGGCCCAAGCAAGAATAATTCATTGGTAGCGGTAAGTTCTGGTTTGCTATATGGCATGACCCAGGATGAAATTGAAGGCGTATTGGCACATGAAGTTAGCCACGTTGCTAACGGTGACATGGTAACTTTGACCTTAATTCAAGGTGTGGTAAATACCTTTGTTATTTTTGCGGCGCGTGTTGTTGCTGGCATTATTAATAATGTGGTTTCAAGCAATAGCGAAGACGGCGAAGGTTTAGGTACGTTTGCTTATATGGGCGTCGTATTTGTATTAGATATGTTGTTCGGTATTTTAGCGTCGATGATCGTAGCTTACTTCTCTCGTATTCGTGAGTTCAGAGCCGATGAAGGTGCAGCGCGCTTAGCGGGCAAGAACAAAATGATTGCTGCGCTTGAGCGATTAAAGCAAGGTCCTGAAACAGGAGCAATGCCAGCGCAAATGTCAGCTTTAGGTATTAATGGTAAACGTTCAATGGCTGAGTTTTTAATGAGTCACCCACCATTAGAAAAACGTATTGCAGCATTGAAAAATAGCTAAATCCAATTGGTTGATTTTGTCATATTAAAACTGGAGCCTTGAGCTCCAGTTTTTTTTGCTTTATTAAATGTGGCGCTAATTGAGTTAGTTCTCACTTCTGGGTTTATCAGCATGCTAAAGTGTTGTTATAGTGTGGATCCTTGTTTACAGATTATGGATTAACTCATTGGCGCTAAGTTGGTCACATTTTAAATGATGCTGCTAAGCTTAGAACAATACGATTAGCTTTTAAAATAAGAATGCCAAGGATAATAATGAGTGTGAAAATGAGCGTCATCATTTTTAGTCAAGTTTATCCCTTGGTTTAAGGGGGAGTGATATGAAAAATCAATACTTATACGCAATCTTTGCTGCTTGTCTAATGACGTTCGTATTTTCAGGCGGGGCATTGGCCGCTGGTGAAAACCTAGCAGATTATCATGCCGGTATGAATGGCTGTGAAAGTTGCCATGCTAATGAAGAACCCTCAGCAGATGGTGCATATGAGTTTGAACAATGTCAAAGCTGCCATGGTTCGTTAGCCGAAATGGATGATAACCATAAGCCCCATGAAGGTATGTTGATGTGCGCAGATTGCCACGCGGTACATGATGTAAATGTTGGTGATAAACCGACTTGTGAAGCTTGCCATGATGATGGTCGTATCGCTAAATAATACCAAGCAAGTTTAAACAACGACAATGCTGACTATCATGTCAGCATTGTCTTTTTTAGGGTAAAGCCATTTACTCCCTTGAACACGGTATACCTCTAAAGTGGTACTTAAATTTGTTTTATTTCAATAAGATGCGCAAATTTGGTGCGCTGGTTTGCACTTGTGTTGCGCAAATGTAAGTCGTTTTTCTTGCGCTATTGATAAAACCCTTTAAATTTCAATTCGATAACTATTTGGCACGCATGTTGCGATATTCAAAGCAATTAATGGGTGAACAAATAGGTGTATAAATGGCGGATATTCAATCAAGTTGTGCATATTGTGGCGTGGGTTGTGGGCTGACCATAAGTCATTATTCATCACAGACACTTGCTGAATCAAATCTATCATTCACTCTGAAAGGCGATAGTTCACATCCTGCTAACTTTGGTCATTTATGTGCTAAAGGTGAAAAACTTCTACTTAGTCTTGAGCAACCTAATACCTTACGTTACCCCAAATTGAGATCGGGTAAACCACTTGATTGGGATGCTGCAACGCGATTAATTGCTGACAAATTTCAACAAACAATACAGCAACACGGCCCTGATTCTGTCGCCCTGTATTTGTCTGGTCAGTTATTAACAGAAGATTATTATGTCGCCAACAAATTTGCTAAAGGCTATTTAAAAACCGCTAATGTCGATACCAATTCACGCTTGTGTATGTCATCTGCGGTGAGCGCGATGCAACGCGCCTTTGGTGAAGATGTGGTGCCTGGATGCTATCAAGATTTTGAACAAGCAGAAGTGATCGTGTTAATCGGTGCCAATACGGCGTGGACTCATCCGGTGTTGTTTCAGCGTATTCTTGCCGCTAAACAAACCAATGGCTGTAAATTAGTGGTGATAGATCCGATATCGACCGCAACGGCAAAGCAAGCAGATTTACATCTTGCTGTCTGCCCTGGTGCTGATTTACGTTTATTTGTTGGGTTACTGGGTTACTTAGCTGATAACCATCGCCTTAATCATAAGTACATTCAAAACCATACAGAAGGCTTTGAGACCGTTGTTGATAATGCTCAACGGGTCAGTGGCTGTTTAGCCACACTTGCTGACGCCCTGGGAGTATCAAAAATTGAACTCACCGAATTTTATCATTTATTTAGCTCATCTAAAAAAGTGCTTACGGCCTCGTGTCAGGGCGTTAACCAGTCCGTTATCGGCACAGATACTACGAATGCCATCATTAATTGTCATCTTGCTCTTGGGCAAGTTGGCCAAGAAGGTGCGGGATTCTTTTCGTTAACCGGACAGCCAAATGCAATGGGAGGGCGCGAAGTGGGAGGTCTTGCAACGCAATTGGCGAGCCATATGGGTTTTTCTGAGCAAGAACAAGCGTTACTCTCAGACTTTTGGCAATGTGGTCACGTTGCTACAAAGCCAGGGTTAGCTGCTGTAGAAATGTTTGATGCGGTCGCCAAGGGCAATATAAAAGCGATTTGGATAATTGGAACCAATCCGGTGGTATCTTTACCCGAAAGTGACAAAATTGCCCAAGCACTTGCCGATTGCCCCTTTGTGGTGGTGTCTGAGGTGAGCCCAGACTCGGATACGGCAAAACTCGCTGACGTATTATTACCTGCTCAGGGCTGGTCAGAGAAATGCGGCACTGTGACCAACAGTGAAAGATGTATTACTCGTCAGCGTGGATTTATTGCCCCTAAAGGTCAGGCTAAACCCGATTGGTGGGCGCTGTCTCAGGTTGCAATTAATATGGGTTTTAGTGGTTTTGACTACCCCAATAATGCCGCGATATTTTCAGAGTTTGCTTTATTAAGCCAAACTGTTAATCAAGCTTTTCCGCATAAGCGCTTTAATCTAGGAGGTTTGGCAGGGCTAACAAAAGCACAATACGATACTTTACCTCCGACACAATGGCCTGTTACAACCCAACAACAAATTGGTCAACAGCATCAAAGGGTGTTTGCTGACGCGCAATTTTCAACCCCCAGTGGTAAAGCGCAATTTATTGCACCAGCAAATTCGTTTGAGGCGCTAAATCATCATGAGGTGAATTCACTTCATCGAAAACCGCTTACCTTATTACTCAATAGTGGTCGCAGTCGTGATCAGTGGCATACAATGACCCGAACAGGGCATATTGCTAGTTTGCGTGCAAATGTGCCTGAGCCGACGCTGAGTTTACATTCTAGTTTGCTGAAACCGTTTAAATTAGTTGCTGGTGAGCTGGCACAAATTCAATCCGCTACTGGCTCATCATTCAGCCTTGCCCGCGTGCTTGTTGATGATGATTTATCGACTAATCTTGCCAATATGTCTATGCATTGGTCTGAGCAGTTTTCACTGACCAAAGGGGTTAATCAAGCTATTGATAGTCGATTTGATCCTGTGTCAAAACAACCTGGTTTTAAATGTCAGCCAGTAAGATTATTGCCTGTTGAGCTGGCTTTGCAAGGCGTTGTATTTGGTGATCATGATCCACAGGCTCAAGGGTTAACTTGGCAGGTTGCACAAACATTAACAACAGGGATTTGTTATCACCTCGGTTTTGCTCATCAGCAAGATGGATTTGCTTATCAGGCGTCACCATTTTCGCTGCAATGGACCGTTATGCTTGGTGCAATATTATTGAAAAAACAGCAACTACACATTCAATGTAATACAAGTAATGGTCGATTAGTTGCACTTAAAGTTTTATCAAATCAACCAGTTCATATCGCGTTAGAAGCGATGAACGCGCTTATTGGTCAAACGTTAGACACCAAGTTACTCAGTAAATTACACCAACAACTTAAGGCCGGAAATAGCCCACTTATCTGTAGTTGCACTGGGATAACCGACGCTGATATCTGCGATGAGCTAAATAATCAATTTAATCAACAAATACTGCTTAAGGGCACAAATTCTGTGCAATTTGAACAGGTATTAGATGCCACGCAATCAAGCTTAGGTTGTGGCCGAAAGTGTGGCAGTTGTAATAGTGAAGTAAGGCAATGCGCTGAAAAACATTGGCAAGAAGCGTTAACGTTTGCCCCCTCAATGGATGAGTTAAAAGTTGAACATGAATATGCTAAGCCTGTTAAAGAGGATGTTGCTTAATGAATATAGTCGACGCAATGATTAATTATCCCCCCGTGACATTCGGTCAAATAGATACCTTTAACGCTGGAGATGTCGCCATTGTGGGGGCTGGTTGCGGTCAATTAGACTTGATGACCATTAAAGCTGCGCGCATTGTGGCCCAAGCAGAGGTTTTAGTATTTGATAGTCTGGTTAGCAGTGAAATCTTAACCTTAGTCAGCACTCAATGCCAACGGCACTTTGTGGGTAAACGATGTGGTCAACCCAGTTTCAAACAAGATGATATTAATGCGCTGTTAGCAACATTAGCGCGACAAGGATTAAAAGTCGTTCGTTTAAAAGGTGGTGATCCGCATATTTTTGGCCGAGGGTGTGAAGAGGCCTTATACCTTGCACAGCGTGGCATTCGTTCGCAGTTTTTTGCTGGTGTAACGGCTGCATTAGGCTGCGCATCAAGTACAGGTATCCCGTTAACTTTTCGCGGTATGGCGCGCAGTGTCACCTTAATCACAGGCACAAGAATGACAGATGGGGATAATTCCAGCGCACCTAATCAGTGGCAAGCATTATTAGCGGCGCAATCAACTTTAGTTTTTTACATGGGTAAAGAGCAAGCTGCGTCAATTTCATCAGGATTAATTGAAGCTAAATGCATTGCCAAACTCCCAGTTGCTTTTGTTACTAATGGTGGTCGTCCTAATCAATTAATTACCTATTCAACCGTTGCCAATATGAGTGCAGATGCGTTAACCATTAAAGATTCTGGGCCGACCTTGATTATCATTGGTGAGGTGGTTGCAGTGGGCCAGCAATTAAGCCAACTATTAGCCGGCATTGAGTATGGGAACGATAAGCGTATCGACCATCTGCAAGGTGACGGATATTTGGATGAGGTGCGTTATGCCTAAAACTGTATTTGAGTTAACCCACCTTGAAGAATTTGATTTTAGGTTATTAATTAAGGCATTGGGAAAAGGTGAAAAAGGTGCTCGGTCATTAACGTTCGCGGAATCAAGTTTGCTTATCCAAGGATTCGCCAAAGGTAAAGTGACTCACGCTCAAATGGCCAGTGCCATGATGCTAATGCGAGTAAGAGGCGAGACCGCAGCGGAAGTTGCTGGAGTAGTGAGCGGATTAAAACACACTATTGATGAAAGTTGGCAAGCAATACAGGTTGATATCGATTGGCCTGTTTATGCGGGGAAACGTGAGCAATTACCCTGGTTATTGCTGGTGGCAAAGGTGCTCGCCACAAAAGGTTTAAGGGTGATGTTGCATGGTGATAGTTTAGCATTACCACATCGCCGTCATGTTGAGTCGTGTATTGAGGCGCTTAACATTTCCAGTGCTAAAACCGCAGACGAAGCAGAAAAAACCTTGCAAGCTGACGGTATTGTGTATGTTCACGCTGGGGATCTTGCCCCTGTACTTGATGATTGCCGTTTATTGCACCAAGAACTTGGGTTACGAAGTCTTATTCAAACGGCATCAAGATGCATGAACCCAACCAATGGAGCAATCAGTTTACGCAGTTTTTTTCATCCTGGGTTAGATAACTTGCACCAAAGCATTGCAGAAATACTCTTCGCTGAAGGCGATTACCAACCGGGGATGATTGCTATTTTTAAAGGGCTGCAGGGGGAAACAGAGATTAACCCCCGTGTCACTACTGATGTGCGTATCATCAAAAAAACATCAGACACGCTGCAATTTAGTTCATTTACTTTACCCACGGTATTGGAAGGCTTTAGTGGTGCAAAAGTAGGCCAATCTGAATTGTCTGCAAAGAGTCTTGCACACCTTTGGCACACCATTTTACCTTTTCAATCATCAATTTTGGCACATGAAATGACCTGCTCCATGGTTGAGCAAGCCCTCTGCAGCGTAGAGGCGACCTTATGTTTAGTGTTAAGTTTACAGCAAGCATTATCCTCAAGGCCTGTTGTTGTAAAAGACAACCTATTATTGGCTCAACAATGGTGGTCTGAAAGGCTTTCTTTTGCTGCGTCTCATCCTATTAAACCTATGGAGACGTCGCCAAAATATTCCCTTGTAGATGCACTTTTGGATGATAAGGATGAAGTATGCGCAGTTTAATTTTATGTGATACGACTTTCCTAAAATTTACTGATGCAGTTCAGCGCCTGGAACAGTATCAGGCGGTATTAAATTCAATGGGTGAAGTCGACATTATTGGTTCAATTAGCGCAGCAGAAAAGTCATACCAGCAGTCAAATTATGACATTATTTTAGTTTTGGTCGATACGTTAGCACACCCTATGCAGAGTTTTATACTGCGCGCTTTAAGCGTTAAGCCGAGCGTGTTTATTGTCAATGCTAACCATTGGGATTTACAGCAACTAACTGAATTATTGGCTTGCGGCAGGCTGACTTTTGTACCTGAAAACTTGGTGGCCAGTAGGCTAAGCCACATAGTCAGTTTAGCAAAAGTGCGTTTTATCACGGCTAACAACTCCTTGAATGAATTTAAAAAACTAGACGATGAAATGAAGCAATTGAAACTCATCGCTCAAGCCAAAGTGTTTTTGATGAAGCAAGGTTTTAGTGAAGACAAAGCGCATCAAATTATTCAGCAACAAGCTATGCAAAAAGGCCTCACTATGGCGCAGATGTCTGCACAAATTATTGCTCTGATGAGGTCACAAACGGTTCAACCATCTTCCCCGGATTCCGCAGTGCATGAAACGGGGCGCCTCATTTCAGTGCAAATGCACGTAAGGTGATCATGGTAAGTGTAGATATATAAATTGATGGTGTTTAAGTCGTTGTTTTTAAATTGTTAAATATTTATTTGTTAGGTGCGTTTTGTGGCATGTTGCCTGCAATAACATAATTAGTATTAAAAGTGTAAATTAAAATCTGGTTTGTATTTAGGCAAAGGCGCCAACTCTTTAAGTGGAGTTGGCGCCTTTTTGTTTTTTACATCCATGGCATGAAGGAGCCTAAAAATGGCAGTCACAAAACCCAAGTTAATGGTCGTCGGTAATGGCATGGTCGGCCATCACTTTATTGAACAATTGTGTAGCCTAGGGCTAAATAAGCAGTTTGATGTGCACGTGTTTGGTGAAGAACCTCGTCCGGCCTACGATAGAGTGCAATTATCGAAATATTTTGAGACAAATAGTGCAGACTCTTTAATGTTAACCAGTGCGCAAGATTATGCCGATTGGGGCATAACGCTGCACTTAAATACCCAAATAACCGCCATTGATACAGCAAGTAAAACCCTAACCAGCGCTCAAGGCGATGTATATGAGTATGAACGTTTAGTGTTATCAACAGGCTCATTTCCTTTTGTGCCGCCAATTAATGGTAATGACCGAGCTCAATGTCTGGTGTATCGCACCATTGAAGATTTAGAAGCCATTCAAGCATCGGCTAAAAATAGTAAAATTGGCGTAGTAGTTGGTGGTGGATTGCTGGGTTTGGAAGCGGCAAATGCCATGCAGCAGTTGGGTGTAAAAACCCACGTTGTTGAATTTGCACCACAATTGATGCCCGTTCAGCTAAATGATAAAGCCGGTGAATTACTGTGCAGTAAAATTGAACAGCTAGGTGTTAGCGTACATACCTCAAAAGCCACCACAGCAATTATTGATGGTGAAACGGCATTGCACCGCATGACTTTCAGTGATGAGTCATACCTTGAAACCGACATGATAGTGTTTTCAGCAGGGATCCGCCCCCAAGATGCATTAGCAAGAGTCTCTAACATCAACATTGGCGAGCGCGGTGGCATTGTGATTGATGATTACTGCTTAACATCTGCACCAGATGTGTATGCCATTGGTGAGTGCGCCTTATGGGAACAAAAGATTTTTGGGTTAGTGGCGCCTGGTTATCAAATGGCCCGTGTTGCAGCCTCACATATTGCCTCAATTGTGACTGACGCAACAGCAACGGCCTTTAAAGGTGCAGATATGAGCACCAAACTGAAATTATTAGGCGTTGATGTTGCCGCTATTGGTGCTAGCAGAGGTTTCGATAATGCCCAATTTGTTGAACTGTCAGATAACCAAGCGGGGATTTATAAAAAGCTGTGGCTTGATGAAAACGGCAAGTTTTTAAAAGGTGCGGTGTTAATTGGTGATAACAGTGACTATAGCCGCTTGCTAGATACTTATTTATCCCAAGATGAAATTGAAGGCTCTGCGGTGGAGTTACTACTGGCAGGCGCTGAATTAGACGCCGATCTAAAAGATACCTCTATTGTGTGTTCATGCCATCAGGTGACCAAAGGCGATATAGTTGAAGCGGTCAAAGCTGGCAATCACAAAATGGCTGAAATTAAGTCATGTACCCGTGCCGCTTCTGGTTGTGGTGGCTGTGCGCCATTAGTGCAAAAGATTATCGATCAAACCTTGCAAGCTGAGGGTTTAGATTTTAATACTGGGATTTGTGCTCACTTTGATCATAATCGCCAAGGCTTGTACCACATCTGCCAAGTAGAAGACATTCATGATTTTGAAACCTTAATTAGCCAGCATGGCAAACCCTCAGCAGATGGCCATCATTATGGTTGCGATATCTGTAAACCTGCTGCCGCCTCTATTTTTGCCAGCCTAAAAAACCACTATGTATTAGATCAAGATAAAGGTCATGTACAACTGCAAGATACCAACGATGCCTATTTAGGCAACTTGCAAAAAGATGGAACCTATTCAGTTGTTCCGCGTGTTGCTGGTGGTGAAATCACGCCTAAAAAGTTAATTGCCATGGGTGAAATTGCCCAAGAATATGACCTTTACACCAAAATAACCGGTGGGCAGCGCATTGATATGTTTGGTGCCAAGCTATCGCAGTTACCTGAAATTTGGCGAAAGCTAATCGATGCTGGTTTTGAAACGGGTCATGCTTACGGTAAATCATTACGCACGGTTAAATCTTGTGTTGGTAGTACATGGTGTCGTTATGGTGTGCAAGATTCTGTTGGTTTAGCCATTGATTTAGAGAACCGTTACAAAGGGTTACGCAGTCCACATAAAATTAAGTTTGCGGTATCCGGTTGTACTCGAGAGTGCGCTGAAGCGCAAAGCAAAGATATCGGCGTGATAGCCAGTGATAAAGGTTGGAACTTATATGTTGCTGGTAATGGCGGTATGCGACCACGCCACGGTGATTTATTTGCTACCGATTTATCAACCGAAGATTTGTATAAGTACATCGACAGAATCTTGATGTTCTACATCAAAACGGCTGACAAGTTACAGCGGACGTCTACTTGGATGGAGTCGCTAGAAGGTGGGCTGCCTTACTTACAATCAATAGTGGTTGACGATGCATTAGCGATAAATGCTGAGCTGGAAAAACAAATGGATCACATTGTTGGCAGTTATCAATGTGAGTGGAAAACCAGTCTTGAACGACCTGCATTCTTAGCGCGATTTAATGAGTTTGTGAACCCTAATGATGCGCCAGCGGAGGAATTGCATGCGTATGAACGTATTCGAGATCAGCGTTTTCCAGCATTAAGCAAAAATGTAGGAGCAGGCACGATTGCTATCAAAGATGTCACCGATGAAAAAGAAACTGCCACAGAGGAGGCCTTAGTATGAGTTGGGTAAATGTATGTGATGAAACAAGTCTGCCTCAAGGTACAGGGGTTGCGGCCTGGGTAGCAGGAAAAGCCGTGGCCATTTTTAATCTGGGTAAGCATGGCTTATTTGCAATTGATAATATCGACCCGGCAACTGGCGTGAGTTTACTCGCCCGTGGATTAATTTGTGAAATGGAAGGTCAACTTTGCGTCGCATCGCCTTTATATAAACAGCATTACTGTTTAAAAACCGGTGTGTGTTTAGAAGACTCGCAATTGGTCGCTAGCCCTTTTGCGATAAAAACTGAGCTGGGCAAAGTGTTTGTTATGGCCAAAGAATAAAGAAGGAATCAATCATGAGCATACAAAAATTTAAGCTGTTTTCATTTTCTGGAAAAATGAAAGTTTTACACTTGAGCTGGATGGCCTTTTTCATCACCTTCGTTGTGTGGTTTAACGCAGCGCCTTTAGTCAGTGTTATTGCTGATAGTTTAGGGTTAACCAAGGATCAAATTAAAACGCTATTGATTTTAAACGTAGCGCTGACTATTCCAGCAAGGATTATTATCGGTATGGTGACCGATAAATATGGTCCTAAGGTGACTTATTCAGCCTTGCTGGCTATCTGTTCTATTCCCTGTTTTATGTTTGCGGTAGCGGACTCTTTTGAACAGCTTGCGCTAGCCCGTTTTTTAATAGGCTTTATTGGCGCGGGTTTTGTTATCGGAATTCGTGTTGTTAGTGAATGGTTTCCGGCGAAAGAGTTAGGCACAGCTGAAGGTATTTATGGTGGTTGGGGTAACTTTGGTTCAGCTGCTGCCGCATTTACTTTACCAGCCGTCGCATTAGCTTTTGGTGGCGAAAATGGCTGGCGTTTTGCCATTGGCTTGACGGGATTGATGAGTTTAGCATTTTCATTTGTATACTACTTCAATATCACCGACACGCCAAAAGGGTCTACCTACTTTAAACCTAAAAAAGGCGGTGGATTAGAAGTCACCAGTAAAAATGATTTTGTGTTGTTAATCATCATGAAAATCCCAATGTACGCCACATTAGCATTACTTGCTTGGAAGCTGTCTCCTGCTGGTGTCAGTATGTTTACTCAAAGTGTCACCGAGCTTATTTATGGTTTATTACTTGTGGTATTTGTGATTGATGTTTATCAAACCTATCAGGTCAACAAGCATATATTTACCCGCGAGGTCCCTGAATTTGAACGTTATGAATTTAAGCAAGTGGCGGTATTGAATGTCTTGTACTTCACCACTTTTGGTTCCGAGCTTGCTGTGGTGTCGATGCTACCATTATTTTTTGCAGAAACGTTTGCATTAGGTATGGCACAAGCGGGTATGGTGGCTTCAAGTTATGCCTTTATGAACCTAATGTCTCGCCCTGGCGGCGGCTGGTTAAGTGATAAGTTTGGCCGTAAAACCACCTTATTAATTTTAACGGCAGGGTTAGCCGTTGGTTATTTTTCGGTCGCGCAGATTGATTCAAGCTGGAACCTGCCTGTTGCGGTGGTCGTGGTAATGGCATGTTCATTCTTTGTACAGGGTGGTGAAGGCGCTGTGTTTGCTGCTGTGCCATTAATTAAACGCCGCTTAACAGGGCAAATTGCGGGAATGACAGGGGCTTATGGGAACGTGGGGGCCGTGTTCTTTTTAACGGTTTACTCAATGGTTTCAACCCAAATGTTTTTCTACGTCATTGCCTTAAGTGCAGTATTTGGCTTTATCACACTATTCTTTATGAACGAGCCTAAGGGGCATATTGCTGAAGTGAATGAGCAGGGTGAAGTCACCTTAATTAGTGTGAGTTAATTTTACCGCAAATGTTAGCGCGAGTAGTTCACTGCTCGCGGTTCATTGTTGAACACTGATATGACCATTGGCATTTTGATCCTACTTAACATTGTCAATGAGTGACCAATGAGTAGAGAATAAGTATGCACAAACAAATCGACGGGCAGCTTAAAAACATGAGTTTACAAACATGAGTTTAGAGTCAAGCAGTGATGATGTATTACCCACACTTCAAGCTAATCAGCTGAGTCTTCATGTCGGTCAGGCGTCAGACAAAGGGGTTAAAGCTTCCAATGAAGATGCCGTGGGTATTCGTATTCCGTCAGGACTCATGCTAACCACTAAAGGCATTGTTAGTGTGATCAGCGATGGGGTGAGCACGGCGGAAAACGGCGCACAGGCATCTGCCATCAGTGTGAGTAATTTCATTAGTGATTATTATTCCACCCCAGATACCTGGAGCGTACAAACCTCAAGTAATAAAGTATTAACCTCCTTAAATCGATGGTTGTATGGGCTAGGGCAAGATTACAGGGATGCGCGCAGAGGTTATGTCTGTACTTTTTCTGCATTGGTGTTTAAATCATGCACAGCACATATGCTGCATGTCGGTGACTCTAGAGTGTATCGTTTTAGAGCAGGAGAGTTAGTCAAATTAAGTCGCGATCACAGCACCAGTGTCAGTGAAACTCGGCATTATCTGACCCGAGCTTTAGGGATGGATGTTAATTTAGAGGTTGATTACAAGGCTGTTTCGTTACAGCAAGGTGATGTATTTTTGCTGACAACCGACGGGATCCATGATGTGCTGACCGATCATGAAATGAGCCAGTTTTTGCTTGGGTTTATGAGTAAACATCCTCAGTTATCGGATCGACAATGTGAACAGTTTTGCGATCAATTAGTCCACAAATCCTTGCAACTTCAGAGTAAAGATAATCTAAGTGCTCAATTGCTTTATGTCGCTCGTTTGCCGAGTCAGGCGATTGATGATGTTTATCAACGTTTAGCCAGTAAGCCTTTTCCGCCGCCAATGGACGTAGGAATGAAGCTCGATGGTTACCAAGTCACTCATATTGTCCATCAGTCGCAGCGTAGCCAGGTTTATCGAGTAGTTAACCAAGACGGAAAAGCCTTTTGTATGAAAACGCCGTCGGTGAACTATCTTGATGATGCGGCGTATATCGAGCGATTTATGCTTGAGAGTTGGGTCGGCAATCGTATCAATAGCCCTTATGTTGTGAGTCTTGCTGAGCAACAGCAAGCTAAATCTGCTTTGTATTATCTGACAGAGTTTTTAGATGGACTGAGTTTAGCCGAGTGGCTTGTTCATCATAACAAAGCACCAGTGGAAGATGTTCTTAGATTGGTGAAGCAAATTGAGCTAGGGGTGAGGGCGTTTCATCGTAAAGAGACCCTTCATCAAGATTTAAAGCCGGATAATATTTTTGTTACTCGTCAAAATACAGTGAAGATTATCGATTTTGGCTCTTGCTACATAAAAGGTATCGCAGAAATCAGTACACCGCTCATTAGAGATCAAATACTGGGTACCGCTGATTACACCGCACCTGAAGTGATACTGGGTTATCAACCCGACAGTAAGGCTGATTTATTTTCAATTGCCGTTATTGCTTTTGAAATGCTAGCGGGTGAATTGCCCTTTAAAGGTCAATTAAATAAGTGCCATACACGTCAAGATTTTCTAAAATTAGATTATGTCAGCGTATACAAACTTAACCCTATGGTGCCTGAATGGATGGATAAAGTGCTCAAGCAAGCCATGAGCATTGAACCGGCATTTAGACAGGCTGATAGCTGTGAGTTTATTCACCAGCTTTGCACTCCCAAACAGGAGGGCGGGACAAAAGTCAGTGTGCCACTTATTGATAGAAACCCACTTAAATTTTGGCAAGTCACCTCAATTATTTTATTTATCTCTCTGGTCATTTCGTTACTTAATTAATCCCAATTAGCATTGTGAAACGTTTAATACTTGCATAAGTACTTTTGACTATTAATTAGAATGTTAGTCTTCAAAACGTATTAATTACCTTTGTCATCAGATCTTCAACTCCCTCGCTTTCTATTAAATAATGCATATTAAGCATTGCTTAACACTATGATATTTAAATGATTATGCCTTTAGCTAGTAATAAAGTGGGGGGTGGCGGCGACTTTTAGTCTGAAGGTCTATGCTGCTTTCATACTGCGGGTGGACTCATTGTTGTTAATGCGGCGTCATAATATTGACACTACCGATAGCGCAGGGATCAGTAAAAATTAACTGATTGCGCTTTAATATTAATGGATTTAATGAATCCCCTAAGGGCAGGAAGTATGACCTTGATTAAGCGTCAAACATCATATGGCATGAAAACAAACGCAGGTTTGTTAGCGCTTGCAATGTACATTTTGTCCTTCCCAAGTTTGAGCCAGGATATTAGCGATATTGATGAATTAGCTGTGATAGGTAACAGGGCCAATGTTGTTCAACTTGGCGATGACCTTAGCGTTAATCTCAGTCAACGAGGCACAAATAATCATTTTTTAACAACTCAATCTGGATTTGATAATCAACTTACAGCTAACCAGCAAGGTACAAATAATTATGCCATTGCGAATCAGTCAGGAAGTGATATCGAAGCCAATTTATTACAAACCGGTTTTAATAATGTGGCGTTAGTCAATCAAATGGGTGCAAACCTAATGGTTGATTTGACACAAATAGGTATTGATAACGTTGCGATTGTGAATCAAACCGGTAGTGAGAATGCGATTTGGATCCAGCAGTACGGCTCCGGAAATGCTGTAGGTGTAACTCAATGGGGTACATCACAACAAGTTGTTGTGACCCAAGGTAATTTATCTAACTAAGCGTAAAGGGAAAGACAAAGATGAAACATTCAAAATTAGCGGTATTAGTTTCGGCAGCTCTATTTGCATCAGCAGGTGCTTATGCAAGTGATGCGAATGAAGCAACAGTCGATCAGAGTGGTGAAGGCAACTCAGCTACTGTGACCCAACAAGTTAATAGCATAAATAATGATGCTACCATTTCACAATCTGGTACAACTAACAGTGCCACTGTCACTCAATCCGATACCGAAAATACTCATGCTTTTATCACTCAAGATGGCGAGTTAAACACAGGTTTAATCACCCAACATAATGCCACTCAAACAGCTACAGCGACAATTAGTACAACTGGTTATGATAATGATGCGTCAATTGAGCAGCGCTTTAACAATGGTGACAATGCAGCCGCCACAGTTAACCAAGCTGGTGATTTAAATGACGCAACAATATTACAAGACAATGGCGATGCAGCCAATTCTACTATCAATCAGTATGGTGAAGGTGATACTGCTGAAATTCGAAACCATTGGTCAGACTTTGCTAATGCGACAATTACCCAAAGTACAGGTACTGGTAACAACGCTTACATCAATCAAGAATCATCAGACGCAGCCACGGCCAACCTCAGCCAAGATGGCGCGGGTAACACGGGTGAAATTCAACAAGACACTCAAATGTATGGCTACAACGCTTCGGCAGATGATACTAGCGCAACCCTAATGCAAATGGGTGATAGTAATGTTGGTTACATTAAGCAAACCGGCGATTCTAGTATGGCCAATGTGTATCAAGGTGGTGATGGTAACGATGCCAATGTGATGCAAACAGGCAATAATAATGATGCTTATGTCAATCAGTTAGGCAACAATGATACTGCGGATGTTGATCAAACTGGTGAAGATGGTTGGGTGATGATTAATCAAGCTGGTAATACCTTCAATTCAGCAACCGTTGATCAAGGTGGTTGGTCAAATGACGCAATGGTTGACCAAACGGGTTCGGGCTTAACTGCAACCGTGACGCAATCTGATTATGATAACGTGGCAGATATTGACCAATCTAATTTGGGTAATACAGCAACGGTAACTCAAAGTGGGTCGGCTGCCTCTATGGGCAACTTGGCAACAGTGATTCAAGCTGGTGATACCGACAGCGCAACTGTTGTGCAAACAGGCGATCAAAACATTGCGTATGTAGACCAAGATGCGTCAAGCAATGCAAATAGCATTGCTATTAATCAGTTAGGTGACTCTAACTATGCAGGTGCAGCATCTGATTTAGGCGGCAGTAATACAATTACCATTAATCAAACCGGTGATCGCAACTATGTAGGTAATACCGCTTCAGGTTCGGCTAACTATTATGGATCAGCAATCGGCGCGGGTACGTATGGTGCTGAAAACACAGTATTGATTACACAAACAGGTAATGATAACAAAGCCTATGCTGACTCAGCTGATTTTTCTTCTGAGGTAGATATTTCACAAACTGGCGATTTTAACAATGCCATTGCTGAATCTTGGGCTGGAACTGACAATAATATTATGATTGCTCAAACCGGTACATTGCATAACGCAGATGTTTTTGTAAATGGTGCTGGTAACAACACTGTTTCTATTACTCAAACGGATGCGAGTAACACTGCCAATGTTACCTCAATGGGTTATGGTAACTCTGTCACAGTATTACAAGGTATGTAGTACAAAAGTATAACAAAGGGTGCGCAAGCACCCTTTTGGCTAATTGTTATACTGTAAAAGCATTGTTAAGCTTGCCAAGTATTGCTACTGGTTTTATCAATTCTTGCAAACAGAACACATGGAGTGTCAGATGTTTAAAGTCGTAAATTGGATGATTGTTTCACGATCGCAGTTACTAATAGATTTACTTGATTGCCGCTGGCCCCAAGAGTTTTTGGTTAAGCTTGCTAAAGCTCAGCCAGGGAACATGGTGAAAATGTTGGCGGTTCAAGATAATTCGTTAGTGATATTTGATTTATCAACGATAGATCTTCAGCAAGCATATCAACTTCAGCGCATCATTGAGCGTGAGCACAATGGTATTCGTACGGTTTTTATTAATTTCCCTAGGCAAATGGATGCTAAGTTTTTAGTTCATCCTGCTACTACTTCTGGTGTGTTTTACTCCGATGCGCCATTGACTGAGCTGAGCAATGGTTTCAATGAAATCCTCAAAGGTCGTAGCATCATTCCACAAGATTTACATCAATCTATGCTTAATGTTGATAACGAGGATGATAGCGATCAACTGACTATTCGTGAACGTGAAGTATTACAGGCCTTGTTATCAGGTAGCACTAACCTAGACATTGCCAATCAATTATTTGTAAGTGAATCAACCATCAAAACCCATTTATACCGAGCATTTAGAAAAATTGGGGTGTCTAGCCGTGGTCAAGCAATTGCTTGGGCGCAAACGCATATTCATGAGGTGAGAGTGTGATCAACCCTGCCTTAGCTTTCACGCTAGTAGCTTTAGCTATGTTAGTGGTGAATAACGGCTATGCAGATGAAAAAAGCGCCATTGATGTTAAGGTCGTTGAGTTTACCCAAGCCGAAATCGCCTCTAATCCTGATGATGTTGTCCCCGAGTCGAAGGCTTCTATTGCTCAAGAAAACTCGCTTAAACAACCTGATAATAAAGTGGTTAACGTCAGTGATGCTAAGCCTAAACGTGAAACCGATTTAGTTGATGGCCTTATTTTAAATCGCGCCATGACTCGGTTTGGACACAGATTTTATCGCGAGTTTGTCAGTGCTTATCGCGATATTAATGGTATGAGTGAACATAGTGGCTTAACGATTGTCGAGCAAGCAACCGCAAGAAGCGGCAGTAAAATTTTAGTACTGCACAATAGAAAACCTATTTTTGTGACGTTTGTGTCGCCCGCTTCGCGCAACATAGACGAACAAGCCGATATGGCAGCAAAAAGAGTGAATGTTTCTCTTCTGCAATATCAACAACAAGCACAATGGAATGCATTTTCTGATCCTGATCTTGCATCCGATGAGTTTTAGCAGGGAAAGCATATGAAAAAGTTAATACTATCTTTGGCTATTTCAGCCTTGAGTTTACCTATCTGCGCAACACAACTGGTGTATACCCCGGTGAATCCCGCATTTGGTGGGAGTTACCTTAATGGCGGTTATCTTTTAGCCAATGCATCTGCGCAAAATGAACACCAAGGCGGTTCAAGTTATACCGCTCCAACGGCGCTGGAACGTTTAGCGGGCTCTTTACAATCCAGATTAATGAGTCAGTTGTTTAATGATGCAGCCAATGGCGGTGAAGGTTATTTAAAAACCGATGACTTTGAAATTAATGTGGTAAATGAAGACGGTGCATTGATTGTCCATATTACCGACTTGTTGTCTGGTGAAACTACCATCATTGAAGTCGGCGGTATTGTCGGCAATGGCACGGTAGGGGGCTAGTGATGAAACAGATATTTGTCGGTTTGTTAATACTTTCACTTACAGCCTGCTCATCAATTGACAGTGAGTTTGAAAATATTCAAGCATCATCCAGTTTGATGCCCAAAGGAGAAACTTACTACGATCTCGTCAGTTTACCACCGCCACAGGGCAGCATGGTTGCCGCAGTGTATGATTTTAGAGACCAAACGGGTCAATACAAACCAATACCATCCAGCAACTTCTCAACCGCAGTACCGCAAAGTGGTACGGCTTTTTTAGCACAAGCCTTGAATGACTCAAGCTGGTTTGTACCGGTTGAGCGAGAAGGGTTACAAAACTTACTGACTGAGCGCAAAATTGTCAGAGCAGGATTAAATGGTGATGCGGGTAAATTGCCCCAATTAAATAGCGCACAGATTTTAATGGAAGGTGGGATTGTTGCCTATGATACTAATATTAAAACCGGCGGTGCTGGCGCCAGATATTTGGGGATAGGCGCTTCTGGTCAATACCGAGTCGATAGTATTACGGTTAATTTACGCGCGGTAGATATTCGTTCTGGACGGTTACTTAGCAGCGTAACAACTACAAAATCAGTGGTGTCGATAGAAGTTACCGCAGGTGTATTCAAGTTTATTGATGCGCAAGAGTTACTTGAGGCTGAAGCGGGTTATACCTCAAATGAACCGGTAAGTTTATGTATTGCCGCAGCAATAGAAAGTGCCGTGGTACATTTAATTGCAGATGGAATTTGGAAGGGCTCTTGGAGTTTACTCGATCAATCCTCTGGGGTTAAAAATCCAACACTGCAAAAATATTGGCTTGAGGCTCATAGCGAACAACAGGTCAGTGCCCGTATCAAGCAAAGTTAGCATAAATCGATTTTTTAGGTTTTTATTAACAGGCATCCAAATTGGATGCCTGTTTGCTATACCTGTTCGAATACATCAGGACAAATACATCAGAACGAATACATTTTAACGAGTACACTTTCGCTATTAAAGCTCATCACTCAATTCCTTATTATTCAATGTAGGAATTTTTAGGGTAAACGAGCTAATTTTACTTGCTGTTCAACCTAGCCATAATGTTGCCAGATGCTTATCTTTTACACTCAAGGCGACAGTGTCTTTTATTGCGGCTTGAATGATTAACTCACCTTGCATCAATTCATCACGTCTAAACCAATGCAGCTTGATTGACTCACCAACAAAGTAGTGCTGCAGTAACTGCTCAAATTGTCCATTAACTTGTAAGTTGTCGGCGGCAATGAGTAAATCACCTGCGCTAAGTCCTGCTTGATGTGCTGGACTGTGTTGATTAACAGAGATAATTTTTAACCCAAGTCCTTCTGATTTCACTTTTGCACCAAAGCCAATATTAAAGCCTTTTGCTTTACTGCCACCATTATCGTTAGCACCTTCACTGCTTCTAAAATGCATCTCAACCCCGACTTGTGCCAGTAAGGGGGCTAATGGTAGGTCGTCGGTGTGATATAAAAAGTTGAAAAGTTCATCACAATTACGATTTAACAGTGATTCAACGATACGTTGATGGCTTTGGTTGTCTGTGCCAATACCGGTTAAACCATATTCTTGCCAAAGCTGTCGCATGACATCATCTAAACTTTTTTCTCCCTTGGTTTCTAACCTAATGGTTAAGTCTAACAGTAAGGCAAATAACGCGCCTTTAGTGTAATAGCTTACAATGGCATTCGCGGCATTTTCATCCTGTTTATAAAACTTAGTCCAAGCATTGAAACTGGATGACGCTAAACTTTGTTTAAAGCGACCTTGACTGCGGTAAACCCTTGTCATGGTTTCACTAAGTAGCGTTAAATAACTTTGTTGATCAATGCAGCCACTGCGATAGGTAATGAAATCATCAAAGTAAGAGGTAATCCCCTCGTAAGCCCATAGTTGTTCCGTATAACTTTCTTGGGATAAATCAAACGGCGTAAATTGAGCTGGCTTGATGCGTTTGACATTCCAACTGTGGAAATATTCGTGGCTACAAAGAGACAAGTAAGTGCGGTAACCCTTATCAACATCGCCATGTTCACTTAGCGGTAAATCGTTGCGGGAACACATTAATGCTGTAGAGGCTTTATGCTCTAATCCGCCAAAGCCATTATCCAGTACCGTGGTCATAAATACATAACGCTCAAACGGCGCTGGTGTGTTAAAAAAGTGAATTTGGTACTCGCAAATGGCTTGTAAATCTTGCTTCAAACGGGCCATATTGGCGCGATGTTTCCCACTTAATACAATATCGTGTGGAACGCCAGCGGCGATAAATGTGTCAATGGTTAAATCACCCATTTCAACGGGGTGGTCAATTAAATCATCATAATTTTCAGCGCTGAACTCACCGAAACCAAATGGTTCACCGGATACTCGTGACATGCTGGTGGCGATTTTCCATTGTGATAATTCACTTAATGCTGGCGGGGCAATAGTGACATTTTGCTTATCTTGTTCTAGCCCTTTTGCGGCGAGAAACACCGAGCTGCCATTGAAAAATCCATGGTTAGTATCGAGGTGAGCAGTACGAACGGATAAATCCCATGCATAGACTTGATAACGTAATGTGATAGTGGCGGTGTGATTAGCCACCTGCCAAGTTTGTTTGTCTAATTGTTGAAAGGGAATGGCAAGGTTATTTTCATCAAAAAATTGAATATCAATAATGTTTTTAGCAAAATCTCGGATCATGTAACTGCCCGGAAGCCAGGCAGGCAAACTGAATATTTGATTGTTTCGGGCATTATTTAACGTGGCTGTTATGGCAAATAAATGGGCTTTGGGATCGATGGCATGAATATGATGATGCATAGAAAATCCAGTCACTAGAAACGATAAAGATGACATGCTGCCAAAATTGGCGCTTTTACGCAAACCCACTTAATTAAAAACCACTAATAGCGGTTATCTTTATTAAAAAATACGATAAACTTAATCCCATCGGTATCTTGGTAAATACGCTATGGTACGTAAAGTATGTTTTTCAGATTGTGCTATCTAGACGCAGTCATCGCAAAAAGGACAAGCAAATGGCCGAAGAAACCATTTTTAGTAAAATTATTCGTCGTGAAATTCCTGCAGACATTCTTTATCAAGATGAGTTAGTCACTGCATTTCGTGATATTTCACCACAAGCACCGACGCACATTTTGATTATTCCGAATCATTTAATTGCGACAGCTAATGATGTGAAAGCATCAGATGAATTAGCCTTGGGCCGCATGATGACGGTAGCGGCAAAGTTGGCCGAAGAAGCTGGTATTGCACAAGACGGTTATCGATTAATCATGAATTGTAATAAACATGGTGGTCAAGAGGTTTACCATATTCATTTGCATCTATTGGGTGGTAAGCCGCTTGGCCCTATGTTGAGCCGTGGCTAATGAAAATTAATTCTGATTTTTTTCCATTAACGGAAGTTGCTACCCGATTTGTTAATCAGTTAGCACAATGCCGCCGATTAGGCTTATCAGTTCAGGAGGCGAGTGAGCATCATGTATTGATAAAACTGCCTTATAGTCAAGATATTATCGGCTATCCTGATACTGGGGTGATACATGGCGGCGTGATCACCACTTTAATTGATACCACTTGCGGCACTGCCGTGGTGTGCGCCATCTTAAAAAAATATCAATCATTAGAAATCTCTCCCACCCTCGATTTACGGGTGGATTACATGAAGCCTGCTGAGCCACATAAAGCGGTGTACGCTTTTGCAGAATGTTATCGCTTATCATCAAGTGTGGCGTTCACCCGTGCGATTGCTTATCAAGACAGTATTGATGAGCCGATTGCCCATGCTGTGGGAACATTTATGCGGATTAGCCCTGAAATGGTTGGCGAGGATTTTCGTCAAGCCTTAATGGGATATTTGCCAGAGGTGAAAAATGACTGATATGAATAAGCCTTCTGAACAAATCGATTGTCCATCTCTAGATGTGCAGGATGTGGTTAAAAGAGCCATTGAACTAAATGATTACAGCTACTTGCTTGCACAGGTTCCTTACTCGCAATTTATTGGTATGTCGGTAGCGCGTTTTGGCGATGAAATGGTGTTTAAGTTACCCGCGAAGGATGACAATATTGGTAATCCGGTGTTACCGGCTATTCACGGCGGCGTGATAGCAGGATTTATGGAGATGTCTGCCATTGTGCAATTAATGGTATTCATGCAAGCCAAAAAAGTGCCTAAGATAGTCGACTTTTCAATCGATTATTTACGTGCGGGTTTACATCAGGATACCTTTGCTGAGTGCAAAATCACTCGACAGGGTAGACGTGTTGCAAATGTCAATATCAACTGTTGGCAAAATAACCGCAAGCAGTTAATTGCCACCGCTAGGGCCCATTTTTTGATTGATTGAGTCAACATATAAAGGAATAAAAATGAAACAGATTACCTATTTGATCATATTGTCCATCAGCTTATTACTTGCCGCTTGTGCTAATCATACCTCAGGTATTTCGGCTAACTCGCAGGGCGAGATTCGGGTAGATAACAACTCGTTTAGTCGTGAAGTGTCAGTTTCAAATATTACTTCACGTCAGTCTGCAGATTTAATTCAAGCCGCGGCGCAAATTAGTAGCTTAGTGGCGACTGATTTACGTTTGCAATACAAGTTTACTTGGTTTGATGCCAGTGGCTTTACCATAGAAGATGAAGCGACAAGTTGGAAATCATTAAAATTGCATGGTAAGCAACAAATACAAGTCAATGCCGTTGCACCGAATGCAACAGCAAGTCGATTTGAAGTTTATGTACGTAAAGCATTTTCTAATTAGAAATTGATTCACTTGCCAATAAAGCCTGATCATCAGGCTTTATTTTTTAGTGATAAAAAAGTATTAGTTTTGTCTGTTACCTTGTTAAATTTAAGATATAATCCCTGACGCCAAGGGGTGTTTTCTGAACGTCAATCATTGACAGTATTAAGAAAACTGAGATATCGCAAGATGAACCCTTAGAACCTGATCCGGCTAATACCGGCGTAGGAATGGGCCACTTCGATGTCATGGATGTGCACTTCTTTATCGCTACCTGCCGGATCTCAAAATACATATTTGAGGTCCTATGCTCCCTGTAAAAACAAAATCTTTGCTTAAAACACCACTCGCATTGGCAGTTATGTCTGCCCTTTATGCTGGTAATCTTATGGCCGCAACTGAGTCTGTTGAACGTGTGGCCCCTGAATCCGAAAAAATGGAAGTGATTGTCGTTAACGCTGATTTTAGCCATGTTAGCTTAGATAAAATGCCTTCAAGCGTGACGGTTATTGATGCACAACAATTAGCCGATGAGGGGGCGCAACATTTTGAAGATGTTTTAAATTCTATTGCCAACTTTAACTGGTCAGGGGGCAGTTCTCGTCCTAAATACTTCCAAATTCGTGGTGTTGGTGAGCAAGAGCAATACCAAGGTGCACCTAATTCTTCAGTCGGGTTTATTGTTGATGATATCGATTTATCCGGCCTTGGCATGGTGTCGAGTATGTATGACATGCAACAGGTTGAAGTATTACGTGGCCCACAAGGAACGCAATATGGCGCTAATGCACTTGCGGGCTTGATATACCTTAAAAGTAATGACCCGACAGATACATTTGAGAACGGTGTTAAAGTCAGTTTAGGTGATGATGACTTACAGACGTTTTCAGGGTTTAGTTCAGGACCTGTGACAGATTCAGGCAAGCTTTTATATCGTGTGTCGGTAGAAAAACATGATCAAAATGGTTTCAAAAATAACACTTATTTAGACCGTGATGATACCAACAAGCGAGATGAATTGAGTGCGCGAGCTAAATTACGTTGGTATGCGACGGATGATTTACAAGCAGATTTAACCTTCTTATACGCCGACTTTGATAATGGTTATGATGCTTGGACATTGGATAACAATGGCACAAATACTTTAACCGATAAACCGGGTGTTGATAATCAGAAAACCACAGGTGTTGGACTCAAACTTTCTTATACAGGCGCTAAATATTTTGAGCTAACGTCTTTAACCTCATTTGCAAATACGGATCATCAGCATGCTTATGATGGTGATTGGGCTAACCCTGATTATTGGGCTAGCAAGCAATGCACAGCTTATGATAGTGATTGGAATGAATCTGGCACAGAGCCATGTGTTTATGACTATATTTGGGATAAAACCGGTAAACGTAAAACAATATCACAGGAATTTCGTTTATCTTCAAATCAAGCCAGCCGTATTTTTAATGATTCCACTGATTGGTTAGTTGGCGTTTATGCCATGAATTTAAAAGAAGATAACGACTTATATTCTGAATATAACACTTGGCCAGATGAAGTATTGCAATCTGATTACGAAGCGACAAATTATGCAGTTTTTGCTCAGCTAGACAGTCACTTAGGTGATGATTATCTATTATCGACCGGCCTTCGTTTTGAACGCCGCGACAGTGAATACTCTGATACAAATCAAGATCACTTCAAGCCTTCTGAAGATATGTGGGGCGGCCATATTGCTTTGTCTAAAGCGTTAAATGATTCACACAACACTTATGCAAAAGTTGCCCGTGGTTATAAAGCGGGTGGTTTTAATATGACCTTGCCAGCGGAATTGGCCGATAAAAAAGAATTCGATACCGAAATCTTGTATAACTACGAAATCGGTCTTAAGTCGGTGTGGCTTGATGGTGTGTTAGACAGTAATTTTGCGTTGTTCTTTATGGATAGAGAAGACCAACAAGTGGCAGCATCATTACAAGATCCTGAAAACCCTCAGCGATTTATTCTCTTTACCGAAAATGCTGGCAGCTCAAGTAACTATGGCGCTGAGCTTGATCTTAATTGGTATGCCACTGAGAATTTGCAAGTTTATGGCAGCGTAGGCTGGTTAGAAGCCGAATATGGTGATTACAGTTATCAAGACAAGTCTGGCAATACCATAGATTTATCTGGTCGTGAGTTAGCTCATTCGCCGAGCCTCACTTACAGCGCTGGCATCACTTATCTCGCTGACTCAGGTTGGTTTGCTAATATCAATACCAGTGGTAAGAGCGAGTTTTACTACTCAGATAGTAATGAATCAAAATCGGATCCCTACAATATTGTTAATGCCCGTTTAGGTTATGAAACACAAACCTGGTCGGCTTATCTTTGGGGCCGCAATCTATTTGATGAAAACTATGGCGTTCGCGGCTTCTATTTTGGTAATGAGCCAGATTTAGATTGGGCTGACAAACAGTACATTCGATATGGTGACCCACGTCAGGTTGGCGTGACGTTCGACTATAAGTTTATGTAATTTAATTTATGGCTTGCCGAACTAGGGCAACCGCAGAGCGGCACCTATTTAGGGTGTCGCCAATTATTTTTAAGGTGTAATGATGAAATTAACCGCAGAAATTAGCATGTATCCATTCAATGAAAACTATTTGGATCCAATCAAGTGGTTCATCGGTCGAGTTGATAGCTATAGCAATATCGAGCGCGTGACAAACGCCATGGCAACACAAGTATGTGGTGAATATGCAGATGTTATGTCGATGCTGGCTATTGAGATGCAGGCTGCCCATGAAAAGTGGGGCAAAGCGGTTTTTGTGTGTAAATTTATTGGTGGTGAACTTAATTTAGCCCACAGCGAGTAGCAATATGTCTGAAATTAGCCAGTCTATTAGCCAAATTATCAGTGAAGCGGGAGTCATGACCGCATGGGAAGCGGTTGCAGTATTATTAGCCATTGTGTATTTAGTATTGGCGATGCGAACAAATATTTGGTGTTGGGCGGCGGCATTTATCAGTACGGCAATATACACGGTGCTTTTTTGGAAAGTCTCATTGCTTATGGAATCGGTGCTCAATGTCTATTATATGGCGATGGCGTTATACGGTTACTGGATGTGGATGCAGCAACCTGATGTTGGAGTTGCACACCATATTGATGACAAAGGCTCGCCTATTATCAGTTGGCCTGTAAGCACCCATTTTATGTTGGTATCTATTACGTTACTCGTTTCTCTGGTTGTTGGATATTTGATGGCCAATTATACCCAGGCTTCATTTCCATATTTGGATTCAGCAACAACCTGTTTTGCGGTAATGACTACCTACTTAGTAGCCAAAAAAGTGCTTGAAAATTGGTTTTACTGGATAGTGATTAACACTGTGTCTATTTATTTATATTTCAGTAAAGGACTCATGTTAACCACAGCATTGTTTGTCGTTTATGTATTTATGGCAATCGCAGGATATTTTATGTGGCGAAAAATGTGGGTTATGGATCTTCAATCAGATGCCCAGCCTGCTCAACAGCATGGCTAATTTCACTGAAGTGCTAGAGAACAAAGCATTAGCTGGATTACCAGTAAAGGTTATTCAGCTTTTAGTTGAGCAGCTACCAGCGGAAAAATTAAGTCAACTAATCAGCGATTGCGTCCATGTTGAATTGCTTTCAGCAGGATTAAGTAATCAAAACTTTTTGCTTCAAAATCAATCAAAAGCAGGCGTACAAGCGCAAGTGCTCAGGGTCAATCACGCAGAGACAATTTGGTGTAGCCGTGTTGATGAAGTGACAAGCTGGCAAGCCGCACAAGCCATTGGTTTCGCGCCGCAATTATATTTTTGCGGTGCTAAAAATGAATTGTACCTTAGTGAGTTTATCTGCGAGCCCGAACCTTGGAGCCAATTTTATTGTGCACACGCTAATCACACTCTTCGGCAGCAAGTAATTAAGATTGATGATTCAACTACAGAGCCAGTCAAGCATCTGCTAACTGTCTTACAAAGCCTTGCAAAGCTTCCTTTGCCCGCCAAACAGGTAAGTATGTTACAGCAATGGCAAGAGTATCAATTACAATTAGTCACCGATAAAATACCTTCCAAGCAATGGCAATCGTGTTTACAACAAATTAACAGCCTAACTGATGACGCGCTATTGTGGTTTAATGCCATGGATAAATGTTTAATTACACCATCGTTTTGTCATCGTGATTTATCTCCTTTTAATCTCCTTTTACATTCCAATCAACATTCGATGTCGGGCGAGACACCGACAAAGTTGATGTGTATCGATTTCGAATATGCGGCAACCAGTCATCCACTTTTTGATTTAGCCTCAATATTGGCTACCCATGATTTATCTTCAGCACAATATGAATCATTACTTGATGGTTATTTTAAATGGCAATCAGAACTGAGTTCACCTTATCTAAATGAAAATGCACAGCAATGTGTAGGTTATGCGATTAATTGTTACTGGTTATTTTGTGCAATGTGGGCATTAATTATGGCCAAATCTGCACCAGAGACATTTTTAGCTTATTTCCAGCAGTATTTTGCCTTAATCGATAGCCATTAAGGCTTGTTTGTCTGCACCCCAAAACTTTATTTCGGGTCATTGAAATATTTTCCTGTTATGTCAGGTCTTAATAGTTACTCACTATCAAGCTGACAGAGTTCCGATGATGTTTAATCTTAGTCTTAAATTTAGCCAATAGACTAGACAAAACGAATATTGAAGTTTGTCTGCAAATTAATACATCTCATAAAGGAACTAGCATGCAAGCACTCTTTGCCATGTATCAGAATTTACTTAATAAATTATCCTACTTGGAGGGATTGGCGCCGTTAGCGCTGCGGATTTATCTCGCGCCGGTTTTAATGCAAGCTGGGTATAATAAATTATCTCATTTTGGCGATACAGCGGCTTGGTTTGGTAATCCTGATTGGGGACTGGGTTTACCTATGCCTGAACTGATGACCGTATTAGCTGCCGGAACTGAGTTTTTTGGCGGGCTGTTATTATTAATAGGGCTTGCGACCCGATTTATGGCTCTGCCGCTTATGATAACCATGCTAGTGGCTGCATTTGCGGTACATTGGTCAAATGGTTGGTTAGCCATTGCTGATGCGAGTTCGTGGTTAGCCAGTGATAAAGTGGTTGAGGCGGGTGAAAAACTTGCTGCAGCGAAATCTATATTACAACAGCATGGCAATTATGAATGGCTTACCAGTTCAGGTAATTTTGTTATTTTGAACAATGGTATTGAATTTGCGATAACCTATTTTATTATGTTGCTCGCATTACTCTTTATGGGCGGCGGCCGCTATTTTAGCCTAGATTATTATATTCATCGCTATATGGGACGGAAAGATTCTTAATAGGTTTTAAGGCTTAATCAATTTGTAAATATCCCAGCCAAAAACTGGGATATTTGATATTATCCATACAAATAAGCATCAATAGGATAAACACTTTGAAAGCGTCTGAATTATTGTTAACTCGTCAATCCTCTCCAAGATTAGTTGCTCCAGCTCCTTCTTCTGAACAACTCGAATTTATTCTCAATGCTGGGGCTAGAGTGCCTGATCATGGGGCATTAACACCCTGGGAGTTTATTATTGCTCAAGACGAGGGACTTAGTCGTTTGGCTAAGGTGTTTGTTTTTGCGGCAGAGCAATCAAATGCAGATGAAGCTTTTATCCAAAAAGCAGAAAAAATGCCATTTCGTGCACCTATGGTGATTACTGTTGTAGCCAAAACACAAGACCATCCTAAGGTCCCCGTGCTAGAACAACATATTGCTGCAGGATGTGCGACCATGGCCATGCAACAAGCCGCATTTTCGTTAGGTATTGGCGCGGTTTGGCGGACGGGCGATTTTGCCTTTGATAGAAACGTCCATCAGCAACTGGGATTAGCAGAGCAAGATCAGATTATTGGTTTTCTGTATGTTGGTACACCCTCGGTACAAGCACCGATCAAGCCTTTAAAAGAGGGGCGTCAATTCGCGAGGTTTTTATAAACGGTATTGCTCATGCTTCAAGTAAAACGGCATGAGCAATTTGATAAACGGCATGTTGCAGTTTACTCAAGTGTGTCTAACGGTAATGAGTTTTGAAAAAGGTAAAACCCTAAAGGCCCCAAAAACAAACTTAATCCGCACCAAATTCCTCGTTTGAAGTTGCTGATATGCGCCTTGGTCGTCATCGCGTTATAGCAAAATAATATGTGCAACAATCCGACAGCGGTAAGTAAAAAAACCAGGGTTAAATCCATTGTATTCATGTCATGTTTTCCTTTGCTTTACGGCAATGACTCTTTAGCGTGTAATCGTTAATCGAATTTGTGCAAAATAATAAAAATCCTTCTTATTATCTAACGTCAATTAACGGTTAAATCTTGCTGATACTAAGTCTCAATCTAATCTATTTTTACCTTATTTAAAAGTCATAAAATTGATTAATCATCTAAATTAATTACATTTTTTCGAAATACCACGATTTAGACACTGATACGGTTTATATTTTAATCTCGCTACCACTTTAGGTGGATTGTTCTTTTATCATCTAGCCACAAAGGGTATTTGGTCATGACCTGTTTGAATAACTCGCTTTCAATTAATGAGTTTAACCAAGCGCGTACTTTGGGATATGGACAAGATGCAAACCAGCTAGGATCAACACCTGCAAATTGTCTGATAAAAGGGAATATTGCGTAATCGGCAAAAGTAGGGTGATTTGTAAATAGAAAAGCATCTTGACTGAGTTGTTGTTCAAGATGGTCAATAAAAAGTTCCGCCTGTTGCCGATAGGCGAACTGGCTCATTTCCGGATGCCTGTCGGCATATTTATACTTATCTAACCAAGGTTTAAATACAACATCATTTTGTTGAATAAGCGATTTAGCGTCTTTTGAGTCGAGACTTTCAATTAATGTTTGGTATTGGTCTTTATTTAAGTATGGGCAGTTTTGCTGTGGATACTGCTTCAATGCAAATTGGAATATATCCAAGCTTTCTGCAATCACTTGATCTGAGTAGACCAATACCGGCACTGTGCCTTTAGGTGAAATGGCAAGCATTTCAGCGGGCTTATTTTTTAAAATGATTTCTCTTACTTCAGGATTTAAAACGCTCAAGTGCAAGCCTGTTCTAGCTCGCATAGCATAAGGGCAGCGACGAAAAGAGTACAAATGATTCATGATAATGGCCTGTAATATTTTGCAGCGAATGAATGATGGATAGACTTTATCAGTAGTGTCATGGCATGAATGACAAACGGCAATAACTTCAATATTTCGAAGCATTTTTGCATCAGTAAAACGAAGGTGATTTTACCGTAAAAAAATTATTTTTGATGATAAATGGCATTTAAAATCCTATAGAGAGATTAAAAACTGTTATTTGGGTGTGATTTAGTTATAATTTCGGCCGTTTTTTAGCTATAGCTCACATTTGTGTGCCAGTAATATGCACTGGAAATTAAGTTCCAGCCAGCGGAGAGATCATGTCAACGAATACATCAATACCCCCATCATCCACATTTGCAGTATGTGCACTTTATAAGTTTGTTGCCTTACCCGATTTTGAAGCAATCAGGCAGCCGTTACTTAACGTGATGGAACAGCATGAAGTGAAAGGAACCTTGTTACTTGCTAGCGAAGGCATAAATGGCACTGTAGCAAGCAGCAAGGCTGGTATCGAGGCTTTATTAGCTTGGTTAGATGTTCAACCTGGTTTAGACAATATTGTCACTAAATTATCCTTTGATGATGAAATGCCATTCTATCGAACCAAAGTGAAGCTGAAAAAAGAGATTGTGACTATGGGTATTGAGGGTATCGACCCTCGTAAAGTGGTAGGTACCTACGTTAAGCCCAAAGATTGGAATGCATTAATTTCAGATCCTGATGTGTTATTGGTTGATACTCGTAACGATTATGAAGTGCAAATTGGTACCTTTGAACATGCAGTCAATCCAGTTACCGAAACATTTCGTGAGTTTCCTGAATACGTAAAACAAAACTTAGATCCTGCAAAACACAAAAAAGTGGCCATGTTTTGCACCGGCGGCATTCGTTGTGAGAAATCAACTGCCTATCTAAAAGAACAAGGCTTTGAAGAGGTTTACCATTTAGAAGGCGGTATTCTTAAGTACTTAGAAGAAGTTCAGCCTGAAGAGAGTTTGTGGAAAGGTGAATGTTTCGTATTTGATAATCGAGTTGCAGTAAATCATGCACTAGAAAAAGGTCAGTACGATCAATGTAATGCTTGTCGTATGCCCATTACTGAAGCGGAAAAAAATTCGCCAGCATATGTACAAGGGATTAGTTGCCCGCATTGTATTGATAAAATATCTGACGAACAGCGTCAGCGGTTTATTGAACGTGAACGTCAGGTTCAACTTGCTCAGCAGCGTGGTGAGGCTCATATAGGCAGTGATGTCAATCAAGTGATTGAACAACGAAGACAGAAAAAAGAAGCCTTGAAAAAAGCGCAAGAAGCTAAAAAACGCAGCTAGATATATTGATTAACATGTAACCTGTCAGTATAAGTCTTGAAATTGTGTTGGGTGTTATGCTGATGGAGTACCACAAAAAAAGCCTCATTAATTGAGGCTTTTTTATGTCGCAAGCATAACCCATTACCACTTCTTTTTGGGTTGAAACAACATATCAAGATCGTCTTCATCATTTTTCTTGGGTTGAGGAACATTGGGGCCAGAGCTTTTTTGTGCGCCCATTATTTCATCAAGTAATTGTTTAGCTTCGTCAACTTTACGAGTGATAAAAGGATCGTTTGGTGTTTGTGCTTTGATTAAATGCAATGTAGACAGTGCTTTAGTTACCATTTGTTTACTTGAGCCGTATTGCTTCATATAACATGCTGCTCTAGCACGAGATATCATTGATTCTACGTTAATTCGTTGTTGTAAACTGTCGATACGACTTTCTTCGCTACTGAAAACAACCGAGTCTACTTTTCCCTTATTGTGCTCGGCACGTAAAATTGCTTTGAGTTTTTTCAGGGTTTTAACTAATTCTAATACTTGACGGTCATTGTCAGGTAACCGAAAGTTTTCAACCGACGGTACCTGCGCAGGTGCCCCCATCATGTTATTCACCTGCGCTTTTAAGTCACCTAGACGGCGCTGATAATCGTTAAGAACTTGTCCTGAGGAATAGGATATTGATTGTTCTAGTGCTTCTTGAATACGTTTATATAAAATTAAAATGATATGGCTAGAACATGAAGCCATAGCCGTGTTGGCTAATACGGCCTCAGTTTCATCTATAATGGCTCTTTGACGTGATGCTTCTAGTCTGCGTTCTGCTTCAGCTCGTTCTTTTTGTTGTTGAATAATGCTGAAGCCAATTATTAGCAGTAGTAAAGCGCCAATCAGCAGTAATATGAGAATTAAGGACATAGGTTTTCCGTATGGTCATAGTAATTGCAGGTGTCGCATTAAAAATAATGCCCAGCAACACAAACTTATTTCGGTTTTATAATCATGTTTACATTATAGGTGAATAGTAAAACCAAAATTACTTTATATCTTAGCGTAAGTTATGTCGACTGTCGTTGAAAACTAAGTCATTTTAATGAGAAAAATAATGTCAGAAATAACATAAAGAATAAATCAGTCGGTATTTTTCTAATTATATGAACTTGTCTGCTCTTTTTGACTGCAAATTTTCGTACCTTAAAGCTGTTAAAGTTAATTGTTTTCACTTGTCATATATTCCATATTGGATTACATTTGCAGTTAAGTATAACAAATAGTTATAGATATGCAGTGGTGAACACAGCTTTGTACCATTGATGTTAACTCTTCAATTTAAACCGCAAGGAAATATGCCATGAAGCTACAGCAACTTAGATACATTGCCGAAGTGGTAAAACATAATCTTAATGTGTCGACCACGGCAGAAAACTTGTATACCTCACAACCTGGTATCAGTAAACAGGTGAGAATGCTTGAAGATGAACTTGGCATTCAAATATTTGGTCGTAGTGGTAAACACCTGACGCATGTCACGCCAGCGGGACAACAGGTTATCGAAATAGCTAACGATATTTTGAGTAAAGTTGAGAGTATTAAAAAAGTTTCCGAAGAATATACCAAACCGAATCAAGGCGAGTTAAATATTGCCACTACAGATACACAAGCGCGTTATGCATTACCTAATATCATTCAGGAGTTTATTAAGCGCTATCCAAAAGTTAACTTGCACATGCACCAGGGCACGCCAAGTCAGATCAGTGAGCAAGCCGCGCGAGGTTATGCAGACTTTGCGATTGCAACAGAAGCAATGCACCTTTACACCGATTTAATTATGTTGCCATGTTATCACTGGAATCGCTCGATTGTTGTAACTCGTGATCATCCTTTAGCCAATATCGTCAAACCGAGTATTGAAGAGCTGGCAAAGTATCCGTTAGTTACCTATGTTTTTGGTTTTGATAAAGCTTCAGAAATTGAAAAATCATTCAATCGCGCTAACTTAGACCCTCGAGTGGTGTTTAGTGCGACAAGTGCTGATGTATTAAAAACCTATGTTCGTTTGGGGTTAGGGGTAGGGGTCATAGCATCTATGGCCATAGATGCTAATATTGATAAAGATTTAGTCGCAATAGATGCAAGCCATCTATTTGCGCATAGCACCACAAAAATAGGTTTTAGACGGGGTAGCTTTTTACGTGGTTACATGTATGATTTTATGCTGCATTTCGCTCCTCACTTAACAAGAACGGTTGTTGAAAATGCGGTCGCTTTACGTGATCAGCAACTTATTGATGAAATGTTTGCCGATATGAAATTACCTGTTCGCTAATTTCTGATCATATCGGAAGCAAAAAAAATCACGCCTAGGCGTGATTTTTTGTATATCAACAAGATTAATCTGGGGCGTAACCGCTTTCACCAATCACACAACCATCAAGAAACGCTTGATTATTGTTCATTGATAATCGCCCTAAGCTGAACCACTTTACTACCAGAGGATAGATAGCATGTTCTTGTTCATGCACTCTTTGGGCTAATGTTTCTGCATCATCCTCAGGATAAACAGGCACTTTGGCTTGTAAAATAACGGGACCAGCATCTAACTCAGGGATCACAAAGTGCACACTGGCACCGTGTTCTGTATCTTTGGCATCAATTGCACGTTGATGAGTATTTAGCCCAGTATACTTAGGTAATAATGATGGGTGAATATTTATCATTTTACCTAAGTATTTGCTAACAAACTTATCGGATAAAATCCGCATAAAGCCGGCAAGCACGATCAAGTCAGGCTGATACTTTTCAATCGCACTGATTAAGCGAGCATCAAAGTCTTCGCGTTGTTCACCTTTGCGAGCAATGACACAACTGGTGTCAATTTCACTATGATGAGCGCGAACTAAGCCATAGGCGTCAGGTTTGTTACTGATAACGCCAACTACTTCAGCGTTTAGGTTGTCATCACAACCGTCTAAAATAGCTTGTAGATTACTACCGTTACCTGAAATTAACACCACTACGCGGCAGCTTGCAGACATTAGATAATCTCCACTTGCTCTTCATCGTTACTGCGCTCTGCAATTTCACCGATTAACCAAGCATGTTCACCTTCAGCAGTTAATAACGCTAATGCAGCATCAACCTTCTCTGAAGGAAGCGCAATAACCATACCCACACCACAGTTAAACGTGAGGTACATTTCACGCTTGGCGATGTTACCGTTGGTCATTAACCAATCAAATACTACTGGCCAGTTCCAAGAATCACCTTTCACAACTGCTTTACAGTTTTCAGGTAATACGCGAGGGATGTTTTCCCAGAAACCGCCGCCTGTAATATGTGCCATAGCATGTACTTCAGTTTGCTCAAGTAATTTGAGTAATGACTTTACATAAATTTTTGTTGGCTCAAGTAAATGATCGATTAACGGCTTACCATTAAGATCTTGCTTAGGATCTGCTTTGCTTACTTCTAATACTTTACGGATAAGCGAATAACCATTTGAGTGCGGGCCGCTTGAACCAAGGGCAATTAAAGAGTCGCCTGCTTTAACTTTAGTTCCGTCAATAATGTCAGCTTTCTCTGCAACACCAACACAGAAGCCTGCAAGATCGTAATCTTCGCCTTCATACATTCCTGGCATTTCAGCTGTTTCGCCGCCAATTAACGCACAACCTGATTGGAAACATCCTTCAGCAATGCCGTTAACAACTGAGGTAGCCGTTTCAACATCTAACTTGCCGGTGGCGTAATAATCTAAGAAGAATAAAGGTTCTGCACCCGAAACAATTAAATCATTAACACACATGGCCACAAGGTCTATACCGACTGTGTCATGCTTCTTATGATCAATCGCCAGTCTAAGCTTGGTGCCAACACCGTCAGTACCAGAAACAAGTACAGGATGTTTATATTTAGTTGGTAATTCACATAATGCGCCAAAACCACCTAAATTGCCCATAACTTCTGGACGACGGGTGCGTTTTACAGCAGATTTTATGTTATTAACTAATGCGTTACCTGCATCGATATCAACGCCGGCGTCTTTGTAACTTAATGGTGTAGGAGTGCTCACGGAGGATCCTCTCGGGTACATCGTTTAAGGAATTTTATGCGGCGGTATTCTACCAGCTTGTGCCGCTTGTCGAAAGCCATGATTTGGCTTTATCCGCCATATAAAACACCAAATTGTACTATTTTTATTGGCTTAGCTCACGATTTACAGCATTTATGAAACTTTATGTTTTATAGCGGGGACAAATGCACTAACATTTGTTAAATTTGGCTGTAAATAGACAAAGCTGGGAGAGAAAATGAAAGTCGTTGAAGTAAAACACCCTCTAATTCGTCATAAAGTAGGATTGATGCGCGAAGCTGATATCAGTACTAAACGTTTTCGTGAATTGGCGACAGAAGTTGGCAGTTTGTTGACCTATGAAGCTACTGCTGACTTTGAAACCGAAAAGGTCACTATCGATGGTTGGAATGGCCCAGTAGAAGTCGATCAAATTAAAGGTAAAAAGGTCACTGTAGTGCCCATTTTACGTGCAGGTTTAGGCATGATGGACGGTGTGTTAGAGCATATTCCAAGTGCACGTATTTCTGTTGTTGGTATTTACCGTGACGAGAAAACTCTTGAGCCGGTACCGTACTTTGAGAAGTTGGTTAGCAATGTTGATGAGCGAATTGCATTAGTCGTTGACCCGATGTTGGCAACGGGTGGTTCAATGATCTCAACCATCGACTTATTAAAAGCACGTGGCTGTACGTCAATTAAAGCATTAGTGCTTGTTGCGGCGCCTGAAGGAATTAAAGCATTAGAAGCTGCGCATCCAGATATTGAACTGTACACCGCAGCCATTGATAAATGCTTAAATGAGCAAGGCTATATTTTACCTGGCCTTGGCGATGCCGGTGATAAAATTTTTGGTACTAAATAATTTAGATATCAATATTGTTCAGCAATAAAAATGGGAACGTAAGTTCCCATTTTTATTGCCAGTTTTTATACTTTCATCAATTCAATAGCTTCACTACATCAGCTTAAAGCACCATTGCCGCCAACCAACCAAAGCCTAATAAGGGAATGTTATAATGCATAAATGTTGGGATAACGCTGTCACGAATATGATCATGCTGTCCATCCGCATTCAAACCTGCAGTAGGGCCTAAGGTAGAATCCGATGCAGGTGAGCCCGCATCCCCCAATGCCGCGGCTGTTCCCACAAGGGCAATAGTGGCAGGAATTGAAAAACCAAAACTCAGGGCTAAAGGGACATATATAGTGGCGATAATCGGAATGGTTGAGAACGATGAGCCAATACCCATGGTGATCAGTAATCCGACAACTAGCATTAATATTGCCGCTAGTGCTTTATTATTACCAATGATATCCCCTAAAGATGCCACTAATGTGCTGACTTCCCCCGTTGACTTTAATACCGCAGCAAACCCTGCCGCTGCGATCATGATAAAACCAATATTGGCCATCATATGGACTCCTTGATTAAACAAGTCCTGTCCTATGCTGCGTTTGATAATTCCCGAAAACCGGAAAATGATGAAACCCGCTAGCGCGCCAAAAATCATCGAATTAGTTTGAAGTTGCACTATTAACGTCGCCAAAATGGCGATGATTGAAATGACAATACTTTTACGATTTATTCCGGGCTCTGTTGTTGCATTACTCAGTTGCGGAGCGATGATTTGATACTCACGCGGTTTACGATAACTTACAAACACGGCAAACAGTAGACCACATACCATGCCAAGCGCTGGAAGTAACATGGCTTTAGGGATTTGAGTATGAACAGCTTCTAAACCATTATTATTTAGGTTTGCCAGCAAGATATCGTTCAAAAAGATCCCACCAAAACCAATTGGCAAAATCATATAAGTGGTGACTAAACCGAAGGTCAGCAAACAGGCAATAAGCCTTCTATCAATTTTTAACGTCGACAACACATGTAATAGTGGCGGAATAAGAATGGGAATGAATGCAATATGAATTGGCAGCAAGTTTTGTGAAGAAACCGCCATTGCAAGTATGGTGACTAATAGCGTCCATCTCACCACATTAGTATTGGTGCTGTTAGGTTCTTTACCTAGCTTTTTGATGATGGAGTGAGAAATTAACGTGGTCAATCCTGAATGTGATAACGCTGCAGCAAAAGCGCCGAGCAAGGCATAGCTTAATGCTATTTGTGCTCCGCCGCCTAGACCATCATTAAAAGCCGCAATGGTTTGGTTTAAATCAAGCCCACCGACTAAGCCTGCTACTAATGCACTGATCGTCAGTGCGATAACAACATTTATTCGAGCAAAACTTAATGCAAGCATCAAGCAAACGGCAATAACAACAGCATTCATATCAAAATCAATCTATTTATATTTATAAGACGTTTATTTATGACGTTATTTGTTTGTCTTGTCCAGTAATGCCTATTGTTTTGCTATTTTTTATGCTTTACAAAAGCGGATGTAATCGCAGTTTTTCTTTCTTGTATCATTCTGTGTAACCAGTTTGTTGCATAGCACTCGTATTCCACGCCAATTGTTATTTATCTTAGAATGCTAAAATCCCTATAAAGAGTAGGGCTGCAGTGCAGGGTTTTTCAGCAGGTAAAACAAATTTCATTCAAAAACGCTTATATCAGACACAAATAAAAGGTATGGTATAGCACATTACGGAATGATGGTGCTCAGCACCTTCCCTTATGTTTTAATCAAGCCATTAATGGAGATATAAAATGAGCGTATTAGTAGGCCGTCCAGCCCCAGATTTTACTGCAGCTGCTGTTTTAGGTTCTGGTGAAATTGTTGATAACTTTAATCTTGCAACTGCGATTAAAGGTAAGCCAACAGTGATCTTTTTCTATCCTTTAGATTTCACATTCGTATGTCCATCAGAGCTAATTGCTTTTGATCACCGTATGGAAGAGTTCACTAAGCGTGGCGTTGAAGTTATCGGTGTGTCTATTGACTCACAATTTACCCATAACGCATGGCGTAACACTCCAGTAGAAAAGGGTGGTATTGGCCAAGTTAAATACACTCTAGTTGCTGACGTTAAGCATGAAATTTGTAAAGCTTATGATGTTGAGCATCCAGAAGCGGGCGTTGCATTCCGTGGTTCTTTCCTTGTAGACAAAGAAGGCCAAGTACGTCACCAAGTGGTTAACGATTTACCATTAGGCCGTAATGTTGACGAAATGCTACGTATGATCGATGCGCTGCAGTTCCACGAAGAGCACGGTGAAGTATGTCCAGCTGGTTGGTCTAAAGGCGACAAAGGTATGACTGCAAGCACTGATGGTGTTGCTGCATACTTAAAAGATAACTCTGACAAGCTATAATTTAACTTGTGAGTGTAAAAAAAGCTGCCTAGGCAGCTTTTTTATTTGTCAGTCATAAAACGGCTAAATTAACAAATTTATTCTGTGTCGGTTTGTTCTGAATCTTCTTCAGTATCACTGTCAGCCAATGACGGAATTGGCCATCCACCTAACGCTTTCCAGCGATTAACGATATAACAAAATAATTCAGCCGTTCTTTCTGTGTCATACAAAGCAGAATGGGCTTCTTTGTTATCAAAGTCGATGCCGGCCATTTTACATGCTTTAGCCAATACGGTATGGCCAATCGCTAATCCCGCTAATGAAGCGGTGTCAAAGCTGGCAAAAGGGTGAAAAGGAGAGCGTTTTAAACCATTACGTTCAATACACTGATTAACAAAACCAAGGTCAAACGCTGCATTATGTGCAACCACAATGCTTCTGTGGCAGCCAACCGCTTTTTGTGCTTTTTTGACTTCTTTAAATATTTCTAAAAACGCAGTCTTTTCGTCCACAGCACCACGTAGAGGGTTTGTGGGATCAATTCCATTAAATGCTAATGCTTCAGGTTCAAGATTAGCACCTTCAAAAGGCTCAATATTAAAGTGTAACGTTTTATCCAAACTCAAATAGCCCTGGTCATCCATTTTTAGCATGGTGACGGCTATTTCTAATAGCGCATCTGTTTTTGCATTGAAACCTGCTGTTTCAACGTCGATAACAATGGGAAAGTATCCACGGAAACGATGTTTAAATTTGTTGCTGTCGCAGATGTCACTCATGAAATTCTATTACCCTGTTAAACTTGAATGCTGCTGCAATTATAAAGATGAAAATAGAACCCTAGCAGCTTTTAGGCCGAGTATTATACCCAAACGGCAACAAGATGCTCGTATCCTCGCTAAATTAAGCTTAAGAAAATTATTCTAACGCCGATATAGAAAACAGGATGGATTTATTAGGTGGCATCATGTGGCGTAATTTGTTGTTAATATCAAGTTTGTGCATCAGCACTTCAGCAAGTGCTGACTTGCGTCATTATGTTGCCTCACTAGACAACTCTGCTTGGCGCGTTGGTGAGAACTCTCCCATAGAGTGTCGTTTAGAGCACGACATACCTGACTATGGCAAGGCGGTTTTTTCAAGCAAAGCAGGAAAGGATTTGAATTTGTTATTCACCCTTGATATGTGGGCCAAACCGGATGCCGTAACGAATGCTAAGTTAATGAGTCGCGCCCCTCAATGGCGCCCAGGTGATGCCGCAAAAGAAATTACCGCGCTAAAATATCAAAAACAATTTAATGGCGAAGTACCTAAAAAAGCAGCTTGGACCATGCTTAACGAATTAAGTCAGGGAAGGGAGCCAACGTTTTACTATTCAGACTGGTATGATGCATCACAGAGGGTTGCTGTTGGTATTTCGGCAGCAAACTTTGCTGGTAAATATAGAGAGTTTCGATCATGTCTAGCTAATTTACTTCCCTATAGCTTTGATGACATCGCCTTCACTGTATTGAACTACCAAGATGGCGGAACCGAACTGACACGGTTCTCAAAGTATCAATTGAAGAAAGTTCAAGAGTATTTATCATTTGACCCTGAGGTCGAGCTGGTTGTTGTGAATGCTTATACTGATAGCTATGGTGGTCGTTCAATTAATCAAAAGGTATCAGACAAACGTGCTGATTCCGTTAAAGACTTATTGGTTGCTAGCGGCATTGCTCAAGATAGGATTATTACAGAAGGCCATGGTGAAAAACGCCATGTAACGGGTAATGATTTGGCTTCAGAGCGCCAGGTTAACCGCAGAGTTGTTATCAAGATCACTAAGCCAATATAAAAATATTTAAGTTGAGATTTCAAAGCCTGAATTATATTCAGGCTTTTTGTTTTTTGAAGATAAAAAAAACCCACTCAAACCGAGTGGGCTAAATAATTTGCAATCAACAAATTGAAGGAAGGAAGTCAAGCATAAGAACTGGGATAAATTAATGTTTCACAAACACTAATTAGAAGTTCATTGTTTTCTACATCAAACTGATGTCCTGAAAACAAGGCTATAATAGATTTTATGCTCTAGATTGACAAACTAAAAAAACTTCGTTTAAGGATTAGTTTTGCTAATGAATTGGTTGTTTTTATAAATGCTGAAAATAACGTTTAACCAATGATACGAGTGCTTTAGGGCAATATATGACATTTTTATGCATAAGTACTCGGATAAGTTGCATTGTCGAGCAAATGTAATTGTTAATAAACCTCGAGACTCTATCTTATGTGCCTACTCATTTGCCCAATGGCAATAATAATTTTTATTCTGTTTTGCTATTAACAGGACCTGACTTAACCAAAAGTTGGAGGTTTATTATAATATTTAACCTAGATTAATTGAGCTGGCGATTGAGGGCATCTTAGAGCGCCTTTGGCTCGATAGCTATGCTGAATCCTTTACAGTAAGCGAGCAATTGCAAATGGATTTAGTTTGTGTTCAATGCAAGGCTGAAATTTGATGGTTAACCTGAACTCTGGATAAGAGATTAGCTAAACATATGAAATTAAATAATATATAACCCAGGTATTCTAGAGAGATATTTTTTCTTAGAACAAGGCAAATTTGTGCGTCAATAGCTGGCCTATTGCAAACAAATTTAACACAGTTATCAGTAAAAATAGCCTCTAGAAAGCAAGTTGTTATCCAGAGTTCAGGTTAGTCAGCATTGGGGAATCTCATTTATCTGTTAATGCGAGTTGAGGTTGTATAGCCGTGCTTCTAAAGCACAATATCGAGTTCTAGTTAAGCATTTAGATTGTATTTGCTGCTTTGAATTAACGGGATGTTTCGCATGACTGATTTTTACTAAATTCAGTCACAAGCGATGACATTAAACGGTCGCTCATTTATCGATATGCTTTTTAGAAAAACAATTAGCGTTATCATGTCATTAATTGTCAGTTTTATTGGTTTTGATCGCATTCATTTTACGGCTTTGCTTTAACTTAGCCGACTATCTTTCAATAAGCCTAACCTTGTATGGACGTGATCCTATTTTATTAGTTAATTTATATGAGGAAATCAGGCAATTAAACCCATGGAAAAAAGATATTTTAAAAAGACAAAATTTTGTTTTTGATACGGGGGTTTACTGAGTTTTAAGCAGGAAAACATTAAAGAACCTTCATCTATCTTAATTTAAGCCAAGATTAAGTCGTTTTAAGGTATTTTAGTGAAAATAAAGTCCATTTTTAGCGTGTAAGATGATTCACAACTGACTTGCTACTCGGTATAGTAAGCGAAATTTTGTCAGCTGAAAAAAGAGTCATCTAATGACGTTTAATTGGCCAATAACTGTGTATTATGAAGACACCGATGCGGGTGGGGTTGTCTACCATTCAAATTACTTGAATTTCTTTGAAAGAGCACGGACAGAATGGTTAAAAGCGATTGGTGTTAGTCAAACTAAACTACTGGCAGATGATATTGCTTTTGTAGTCAAACGCGCGGAGTTAGATTTTCGCCGTGCAGCAAAGTTCGAACAAGATTTCACGGTTGAATCTTGTATTTCGTCATTAAAAAAAGCGTCGTTGGTGTTCCAACAGCGTTTAGTTGATGAGCTAGGTGAGTGCTATTGTGAGGCATCGGTGACTGTCGCCTGTGTGTCCTTATCCAAAATGCGACCCAGAGCCATCCCAGAATTTATAGTTCAGGAGTTTGAAAGTGCACGCTGATATGTCTTTTATTGGTTTGTTTTTACAAGCCAGTGTGTTGGTAAAATTGGTTATGTTGACCTTGTTAGGTCTTTCCATTGCATCATGGGCGGTCATTATCCAACGCCGTAAAATGCTTAATTCAGCACGGCTTAAATCAGCGCGTTTTGAAGATACTTTTTGGTCAGGTGTCGATTTAAATCGCTTATACAAAGAGCTTACCGCCAGAGGTGAAAGTGTTGCTGGATTAGAAGCGATGTTTGTTGCAGGCTTTAAAGAATACTCAAGACTGATTAAAGTTAACAGCAAGTCACCAGATGCTGTTATGGAAGGTACTTCAAGAGCGATGCGTGTAAGTTTGTCCCGTGAAATGGAAAAGCTTGAGAACAATTTACCTATGTTAGCAACGATTGGTTCAACCAGTCCTTATATTGGTTTGTTTGGTACCGTGTGGGGGATTATGAATTCATTCATTGCACTGGGTACTGTTGAAAATGCCACTTTAGCAATGGTTGCCCCTGGTATTGCTGAAGCATTAATTGCGACTGCGATGGGTTTGTTTGCGGCTATTCCTGCCGTTGTTGCCTATAACCGTTTTGCAACCCAAGCTGAAAAACTTGAGATGGCATATGCAAACTTTATGGAAGAGTTTTCGAATATTTTACAGCGCCAAGCCTATAGTGAAAAGGAAGCGGTGTAATGTACCAACGTAAGCGTCGTCGTCCTATTGCGGAAATTAACGTTGTACCTTATATCGACGTTATGTTGGTGTTATTAATCATTTTTATGGTTACCGCACCAATCGTTTCGCAGGGTGTTAAAGTTGAATTGCCACAGGGAAAAGCAGAGGCTTTACCTCCAGACAGTAAACCGCCGATAGTTGCTTCGATAGATGCAGCAGGTGAGTATTATTTAAACGTGGGTTCAGGTTCTAACAGCGATCCGTTAGATCTGGAAGAGATTTCTGTGCAAGTGGGAGCAATGATTTTGCTTGAACCGTTAAGACCAGTTGTTGTAAAAGCGGATAGAAGCATAGCATATGAAAATGTCATTCAATTGATGGTGAGCTTGCAGCAAGCAGGTGTTCCTTCAGTCGGTTTGATGACAGATTCACCCAAGGAGAAGTAGGTGTCAGATCAATCTAATATCAAAATACCGTTTGCGATATCCGGCGGTATTCACATTGGGGCGATAATCATCCTTGCATTAGGTTTAAGCTTTGATGATAAACCGAAAAATATGCCTTCAGCACCTAGCGCGCCTGCAATTCAAGCCGTGATGGTTGATCAACAAAAGATTAATCAGCATGTTGAGAAATTGAAACAGCAAAAACAAGATGCTGAGAATAAAGAAAAGGCACGTCAAGCAGAGTTAGAGCGTAAAGCTCTTGAAGCACGTAAAAATCGTGAGCTTGAACAGCAAAAAATTAAAAACCTAGAAATTGAACGTAAACAGAAAGAAATTGAAACACAAAAAGCGAACGATGCGGCTAAAGCGGCACAAATAAAAGTGCAGCAAGAAAAAGAGCGCGCGCAAAAAGCTGAAGCTGTTCGTAAGCAAAAAGAACAAGAGCAAAAAGCCTCAGAAGAAGCTGCGCAAAAAGCGGCTGAAAAACGTAAGCAAGAAGAAGCTGCTGCTAAAAAAGCTGAAGACGAGCGAAAACGTAAAGCTGAAGAGGAAGAGCGCAAACGTAAAGCCGAAGCAGAGCGTCAACGTAAGGCTAAAGCTGATGCTGATGCAAAAGCCCGTCAAGAGCAAGAGATGGCGGATGCTCTAGCTGATGAACAAGCCGCGTTATCGCAAACTCGTAACAAACAAGTGATGTCAGAAGTTGATAGATTTAGAGCGATGATCAGTGCCACGATTCAACGTAACCTAGTGGTAGATGAGTCGATGCGAGGTAAAAGCTGTCGAGTGTTTATTCGATTGGCACAAGATGGCTTTGTGACATCTAGTCAAACCTTAGATGGCGACCAAGTTGTTTGTCGTGCTGCAAAGGCGGCAATCAATAAAGCTGGACGCTTACCTGTTTCAACAGAAGCCGGTGTATATGACAAATTAAAAGAAATTAATTTAACAGTTTCACCTGAATTTAATTAATTTCTTACTGCATTAATAATGCGAAGGGTATAAAGGAGTCTCATGAAAAATTTGGTTAAATGGTTCGCACTGGCGTGTATCGTGTTAACGACCCCAGCGCGTGCTGCATTAGATATTGTGATTACTGAAGGGGTTGACCAAGCTCGCCCTATCGCCGTTGTGCCGTTTGTGTGGTTAGGTGAAGGTCCAGCGCCAGCATCCATTTCTGATGTGGTAATGTCTGATTTGGCGCGCAGTGGTACTTTTAAACCACTTGATACGCGTGCATTGCCGCAAGTCAATATTCATACTGCAAGCCAATTCACCGCCGATAGCTGGCGAAATATTTCAGCCGATGGTTTAGTGGTAGGTTCAATTAAACCTTACGGAGCTGGCCAATATTTGGTAAGTTTTGAATTAATCGATTTGGTTAAAGCGCAACTACAAGCGGGCAAAGGCCCAGTGGCAGCTAGCGAACTTTTATTAGAAAGTCGCGAAACCGTTATTAATGCAAATCAATTTAGACAATATGGTCACCGTATCAGTGACGTGGTATATGAAAAACTTACTGGTATTCGTGGTGCGTTCTTAACTCGCATTGCTTATGTAGTTGTTAAACAAGGTCAAAAATCTCCATATCATCTAATGATTGCAGACTATGATGGTTACAACGAGCAAATGTTATTACGTTCACCCGAGCCGTTAATGTCGCCAACTTGGTCTCCAGATGGGCGTCGTTTAGCTTATGTGAGCTTTGAGAATCGTAAAGCTGAGATCTTCGTTCAGGATATTTATACTCAAGCTCGTGTGTTAGTGAGTAGCTTTGATGGTATCAATGGTGCGCCATCATTTTCACCAGATGGTAAAAAACTTGCTGTCACGCTTTCAAAAGATGGCCAACCAGAAATCTACACCATTGATATCGCAACTAAAGCGATTAAACGTATTACAGATCATTACGCTATTGATACTGAACCATCATGGTTTCCTGATGGTAAATCTCTTCTATTTACCTCTGAACGAGGTGGAAGACCACAGTTATACCGTGTAAGTTTGGAAACAAACAAAGTCAGTCGCATGACTTTTGAAGGCGAATGGAATTTAGGTGGTTCAATCACGCCTGATGGTCGCAGCATGATTTTTGTGAATCGTACTAATGGACGTTTCAATATTGCCAGAATGGACTTGGCAACACGATTTATGCAGGTGTTATCGTCAACCCGTTTAGATGAATCTCCAAGTGTAGCGCCTAATGGCACTATGGTGATTTACGGTACGACTCACGAAGGTAAACAAGTATTGGCAGCGGTTTCTACCGATGGCCGCTTTAAGGCAAGATTGCCTGTCGGACAAGGCGAGGTGAAATCACCCGCTTGGTCTCCATTTCTTTAATTAAGATATTGATAAGGATTTAACATGGATCTGAATAAGTTGTTCAAAGCTATGATGGTTGCAGTTCCGCTTATGGCACTGGGTGCTTGTAGCTCAACTTCAGACTCTGAAACAGATGCAAGCGGTTCTACTTCTGGTTCATCTAGCAGCCAATATGGTAATGGTGGAATTGAAACCGGCGGTGCAGGTGCTGTATTAAGCCCGGCTGAACAGCAACGTTTAAAAGAGCAAGAGTTACGTCGTCAAAATATTATTTATTTCGACTTCGACCGCAGTGAAGTGCAAACTGAAAACGCGGAAATTTTGCTAGCTCATGGCAATTACCTGGTCGAAAACCCAAATGTTCGCGTGTTAATTGAAGGCCACGCTGACGAACGTGGCACTCCAGAGTACAACATTGCATTGGGTGAACGTCGTGCTAAAGCGATTGCTAAGTACCTTCAAGGTATGGGCGTACAACCTAGCCAAATGAGCGTTGTAAGTTATGGCGAAGAAAAGCCATTAGACTTTTCTCGTTCAGATTCAGGTTTTGCTAAAAACCGTCGTGGTGTTTTAGTTTACTAAACATTATTGAAGGAAGGCTAGTCAGATTGATTGGCCTGTTAGGAGTTTACAATGAAACATGCCGTATTAGTTGCGGCAATGTTCTTAGGTATGGGAGCAGCAGTCGCCGCTCCTGCACCAGTAGAGGATATTGCTAGTGGTTCAAGTGACGAACGTATTGCACGTTTAGAACGTATTTTAAAAGCGAAACAACAGGGTGAATTTGAAATGCAACGTCGTGTCGATGCATTACAAAGAGAAGTGTTGGATTTGCGTGGTGTTACTGAACAACAAAATTATCAGTTAAACCAGGTTCTGCAACGTCAACGTCAGCTTTACGAAGACATAGCCAATTTATCTACTAAACCTACCCCTGCAGCCAATTCAACCGTTGCAACTGATCCCGTTAGTGTTGCAGCATCTAGCTCAACGTTAGGTGAAACAGCAAGTTATGAAGCCGCTGTAAATCTCGTGTTGAAAGATCGTAAGTATGATGATGCTATTCCTGCTTTTCGGAATTTTATTAAACAGTATCCACAATCAAGTTATGCGGCGAATGCTAATTACTGGTTAGGACAGCTACTGTTTAATAAAGGCGAGAATGCTGAAGCCAAAACCGCATTCAGTACCGTAGTGAGTCAGTTTGCCGATTCGAATAAGCGTGGCGATAGTTTGGTTAAATTAGGGATGATTGCCGAGAAGGATAATGATATCCCTGGTGCAAAAGCACTTTATCAGAAAGTATTGAAAGATTACCCTAACAGTGCATCGGCTCGCCTTGCACAGCAGCAATTATCTGCGATTAATGGCTAATAGAGACAAAAAACAGCCTCTTAGTCTGTTTTTCATGCAAACAACAAGAAATTGGAAAATTGCACTTGCATGAGAAAATGAAAACGGTATTATAGGCGCCCTCAGAACGGCATAGCCTTCTGGGGGATGTTTTAAGACTATTTATGACATCCTTGGGACATCAATTCAAACTAATTGAAAGTTAATTTGTTTGTATCTGCTCCTTCTAACTATAATCAGTTAGCAAAACTTCTATGGGTCGTTAGTTCAGTGGGTCTTGAAATGTAGACTGTTGGCTTTTGCTCCAGTTAACCGTAAAGGTTAATAAAACCAAGATGGGTCGTTAGCTCAGTAGGTCTTGAAACATAGACAGTTGGCTTTTGTTCCAGTTAACCGTAAAAGGT